>CAZKGB010000025.1:0-14323 GCA_964551935.1 uncultured Lentimicrobiaceae bacterium
TTCAGCCATGGCTCCCAGGTGACAAAAGGAGTTGACCCCAAACTATAAATAGCCTTGGCGTATTTTACCGGAAAATGTTCTTCGGGTTTATCGCCCCATGCAGTATAAAGTTGAATGAAAGGCAACTCAAACTGAAAGCTTTTTTCCAGTGACAGAATATGGTCAAACGACTTTTTATAATGGTTGTCGTATATCCCCAGCAGCATAGTATCGGGGTTATCAATCTTGTTTTTGTCATCACGATAACTGTTAAACCAACCCAGGGCTTTCGACCTCACCGGCTCTCGCTTACTTAAAAGGATGCTGTTTTCGAGGTCGGTAACTGCCGTCCCCATTTCGGTAAACATATCTTCAATAGGGCCGGTACTTTTTTTACCGAGAAAAGTAAAAACCAATATTAACAGGATTCCGACAATAACGGCTCCTGTTGTAAAAGCAAATCTATAGGCTGTTTTTTTCATCATCTTCAGTTTTAATTTTTGTCAAATCAACATTTTGCCAGGGTTCTTCTTCCGACAGGTTTTTCGATTCGTAAGCTGCAAAAATGCCTCCCGTTACCAAAATTACCGAAACACCGGCAAAGGCAAACATTCCCCAAACTTTGTCGCTGGTTAATGCCAAAACACCTTCCGAAACAGTTGTTATCCGCTCGTAAATTACATATCCAAGGGTTAAAATAAAAAACACCACATGTAGCATTAGCGGGCGTGTATAAGGGCTAAGCCCTTTAACGGCTTTTTTGGCAGTAGGAATATATGGAATATCGGCATTAACAAGCGAAAGCAGGCTTCCAAGCATAAATACCGGCCAGGTAGCAGTTTTTAATATCATCCCTCTCCAGTGAAAACCTCTTTCTGCATCAGGATGCGAAAGCCATCGTTGCACAAACAGATAAACAGCCACGGCAATAATAACAATGGGAGCGCCTTGTATAACAAACTCTCCAAAATTCATATTTGCCGGTAATACTCCCAGCCAAAAATAGAGAAAAGGAATTGTAAAATAAAGAAAGCTGGTTAACCCTACCAGGTAATAGGTGCTAATGGTTAAATAAGAAACCCGCTGCCAAAAGTTAAGTCCTTTATAGTGTCGGGGTATCTCGGTAAACAGTACTTCAAAAACACCTCGCGACCATTTTAGTTGCTGCTTACAAAAAGAGCCAAAATCCTCCGGAACCAGTCCGCGGCTTACAACAATAGGGGTAAAAACCGATTTCCACCCTTTGGCATGAAGCCGCACGGAGGTTATTAAATCTTCGGCCAATCCTATTCCATGGCCGCCAATCGACTCGAGTGCTTTTTTACGAAAGGTGCAGTTAGCACCAATAGCCACACTCGATCCGTATCCAAACAAACCCATCAGGGTAGGCCCGTAAAAGGTATAGGTTTGCTCGGCAGCACCCTTGGCTGTAAACGACCGGTACTGATTATAATAGGTTTGTGCTACCTGTACAAATCCCACTTTCTCATCTTTAAAATAGCCCAGCACCTTATCCAGGAAGTTGGGAAACGGAATATGGTCGGGATCCATAATTAACACAAAATCCTCTTCAATCATTTTAAGGGCGGCATTTACTTTTCCGGCTTTGGCTCCCGGCAATCCCACCAGGTTCAACCACACGGCACCGTGCTTTTCAGCCACTTTTTTAAACTCGGGATCTTGCGTGTCGTCAAGCAGGTAGGTAGTATGAGGATAGGTGATGTTGGCGCAAGCTTCCAGGGTTTTGTCGAACATACTTAACGGCTCGCCCGGCGAACTGGTAGTAAAGATAGCCACTTTTAACCCCTCTTCAGCAGGAATAAAATCGGGTTTTTTTACCCGGAGATAGTTTAGCCATATTAAAAAAATACGGAGAATACCATACCAGGTTATCAGCGAAAGCAGGATAAACAGCGGTAACGATTCAATATGTTCGGCACGGAACCACCAGTCGGCAAACCTAATAATGCTCAGCACTCCGGCAACAAACAATACCAGATAGATAAACTTATCAGTATTGGTTACCCCGCGGGCTTCGCGGTATTTCCAAAAATCTCTATCCCTTTTCCTAAGCATATTAAAAATATAGTTTTAACCCCACGTTAAAGTTGTTAACGTTGTAATAAAATGTTTGCAGGTATTGATATGAAACAAACATTTTTGTTTTGTCGTTGATATTATAATTAAAGTTTATCCCTAAATCCAGCGGCAAAAACGAATCCTGATAAAAATCTCTTTTTATAACTGTATTACCTTGTTTTTTATCCAGGTAAAGATAGGGGTTCATTGTCCTTGAAAATATCCCAACCGATGCGTGCAGCTTTACATTAACTTTTGACGAGGGTACAATAAACACATTGGCGAGCAAAGAGTTTGAAAACTGATTGTCGGGCGTAAAGTAGGGACTATAAACACCGGTAATTTGCCTGGTTGAATCGTAATCTGTAAGAATGTCATCCAGCGATTGTTCCGAAATATACCTGCTCTCTTTGGCATGGGAATAGTTGAAAGCATAACCAACATTTACGCGGAATATTGAAAATTTAAACGAGGGGCTTAACACCCACGCGTAGGCTGTTTGAACGTGGTTGGTATCGTAAAAATACTCACCGATATATCCCAGGTTAGCATTCCAGCTTTCAGTAGTTTCGTAAGATAACGAAACATGGTATTTATTACTCAGAAAAGGGCTGGCAATACTGGCAATGGTGTAAGTATAAGGTGATCTTTCTGCACCGGCTTTTAGGAACAAGTTTTTGGTTAACCGCTGATCAAGCTTTAAGCTCCAGGCAAGATCCAATGTGCTGTCAATGGATGAGTAAAAGCCCCCGACACCAATGGTTGCCTTAAATCCGGCATGGGGTATGATAACACTGTTTTTAATAACAAAACCTGATATCCCGGAATTAATACTGTCGGTTGAAAAGTTTTGATAGGTGGCTTTAAAAGAAAGGTTTAAAAAGTGCGATTGATACCATCCACCCGAAAGTGCCGGCGTCCATTGGCTCATGGGTTGAGAATCTTTACTGTATAAAACGTTTCCCTTTAGCCATGGCTTAATAATGTGCAACACTTCGGTATAAATCTGTTTGGTTGTTTTATTGTTTGGATTCTTTTTTAATGAAGATTCAAGGTAAAACCCCGCCTCCTTGAAATCACCCAGATAGTAACTTGTAATACCAAGCAACGACTGAACTTCTTCAATATCGGGATATTTCTGGTTATACAACAACAACAGTTCGCGGGCATTTTGGTAGTGTCCTCTGTCGTAAAGAAACAGGGCATATTCATATTTTAGTTCATAGTTATTTGGGTAAACCCTAATGGCTCGCCGGTAAACGTTATCGGCTTTATCGTACTCTTTCATCCAAAACAGGGTTTCAGCATAAAGCTGTAACAGCCAGTAGTTGTCAGGATACGTTGCATCAAAATTTTCTAAAACGTTAACAGCTTTTTGGTAATCACCTCTGTTTCGCAAATTTTTTGCCGAATCAAGGGTATTGATCAACAAACGGTTTTGCGAAAAACTGTTTTCTGATAAAACAAGTAAACCGACAAATATTACTATTTTAAAGATTGTTTTCAATTCGGGATTTGTTAAGGATTAAAGTTAGACAAAACAAAAATGATATTTATTCGCCATTTTGGTAAAATAGTTAATAAATTATTAACCATCCAAATGTACTTTGCAAATAAACAACAAAAATTCAACGAAATAGTTATACAATTATTCTTGTAATTTGCATGTTTTTTAAAGTATTTACAATTTATTTTGTGGTTTTTCCTTCTGTTTTTGAAAAAAAACTATCGTGTGTGTTTTGCGATTTTTATTGACAGGATTACAACCTGTTGTTGTCAGTTCAACCCAAAAGTAAATTACTATTTCTCCGTAACGATACGGTATTATTCATTGCGTATCCGGGTAGTATTTCCGGTACAACAGATTGTTGTTTTGCTGATTTCATACCGTAAAAACAGAGTATTCTTTTACATAAGAAATAATAAGAAACTATTTCAGCTAATAAAAAAGCACTATGTTTGTGAATGTAATACAACTTTAGTTACAAGCTTTATGGAAACTACAACCTATAAAATTTACAAGTACCGTTGGGTTATGTTGGCTGTTTACATGTTTATTGTTGCTGTAAATCAAATGCTTTGGATTACTTTTGCCCCTATTACCTCCGACTCGGCAAGTTATTATCATGTGTCCGACATTCAAATCGGGATTCTTTCCATGTCGTTTATGATTGTTTTTATTGTGATGTCGATTCCGGCATCATGGTTAATTGATAAATACGGTATTCGTGCAGGAGTTGGTACCGGAGCTGTTTTAACCGGTGTATTTGGATTGATGCGCGGCTTTGTACAAGCTGATTATAATTTATTGTTGATGGCTCAAATAGGCATTGCCGTAGGACAACCTTTTTTATTGAATGCTATTACAAAACTTGCCGCCCGATGGTTTCCAATCAAGGAAAGGGCAACTGCAGCGGGGTTGGGAACTCTTGCGATGTACATTGGAATATTAATTGCTATGATGCTTACTCCCTATCTTATCATTTCGCATGGCATAGAGGGAGTGTTATACATTTATGGAATCGTGGCCGTTATTGCCGCGCTGCTGTTTTTAATTTTCGCCAAAGAAAATCCACCAACAGCACCTTGCCGGCCTGATCAGGAAGAGCGTTCGCTGGTTTTGGATGGGCTGAAAGAGATGCTTCGAAACAGAGGTTTTTACCTGCTTCTGTTTATCTTTTTTATTGGATTAGGTATTTTTAATAGTGTAACTACCTGGATAGAGGAGATATTAAAACCAAGAGGGTTCTCGACAACCCAGGCCGGAATAGCCGGTGGTTTAATGATTATCGGAGGAATTGTTGGTGCCCTGATTATGCCCATGCTTTCCGATTATTATAAAAAAAGAGTGCCTTTTATTATTACCGCTCTGGCAGGCAGTACTATGGGCCTTATTGGATTAACCTTTGCCTCCAACTACAATATAGTATTGTTGTCGAGTATTTTGTTTGGATACTTTTTGCTCAGTGCCGGCCCCATCGGGTTTCAATATGGTGCCGAGATAACCTATCCCGTTTCGGAAGGTGCCTCCAACGGTTTTATTTTACTGGCAGGTCAGATTTCGGGTATTGCTTTTATTTTCGGGATGGATGGACTTAAATCGCACGATACCGGCTCGATGACTACCCCTTTAATTTATCTTATCGTTTTAATGGTTGTTGCTGTTGCAGCTTCCTTTAAGTTGAAGGAATCGAAACTATTAAAAGAAACCTAACCCGGATAAACCAGAAATATCAAATATCAGAAATAAGATTCTAAAATAAAAGCTGCCTGCTTCCATAAAAAAGCCCGGACTGTTAAACCCGGGCTTCATGATCAATTATTCAGCTTATAAAAAAATAATTTTACTTTGGATTTTCGGGCAAACCATAAGTATCTACCACGAAATCAATGTCTTTATCACCCCGGCCGCTCAGGTTAACCAAAATCGACTGGTGAGGGAATTTTTTGGCTAACTTAATGGCATACGCCACGGCATGGGCACTTTCCAGGGCGGGAATGATGCCTTCCAAACGACTTAATTCAAAGAAAGCGTCTAACGTTTCCCTATCATTAATATAGTCGTATTTTACTTTTTCTAAATCTTTAAGCATACTGTGTTCCGGGCCCACACCGGGATAGTCAAGGCCACTGGCAATCGAATATACCGGAGCAGGGTCGCCCTTTTCATCCATCAAGGTGTAGCATTTGAATCCGTGGATAATACCGGGTTTTCCAAAAGTCATGGTAGCAGCATGTTCACCAAGGTTCAGTGAACGTCCTGCCGGTTCCACGCCGTAAATTTCACACTCATCATCATCAAGAAAAGCAGAAAACAGCCCCATGGCATTGCTGCCTCCACCCACGCAGGCCACCACCTTATCGGGTAACTCACCGGTCATTTCCATAAACTGCTCACGGGCTTCCACCCCCACCACGCGCTGAAAATCGCGTACCATCATGGGGAACGGGTGAGGACCAACCACCGAACCAATACAGTAGAGTGATGTTTCAGGATCTTTAACGTAAGCATCAAAAGCCGAGTCCACAGCCTCTTTCAGTGTTTTTAACCCATGTGAAACCGGCACTACTTTAGCCCCTAAAATTTCCATCCGAACTACATTGGGGTGCTCTTTCTTAATATCTACCTCACCCATGTGTATTTCACATTCCAGCCCAAAGTAGGCTGCTGCTGTTGCCAGTGCCACGCCATGTTGTCCGGCACCGGTTTCGGCTATCAGTTTTGTTTTTCCCATGTATTTGGCCAGCAGCGCTTCACCCATACAGTGGTTCAGTTTATGCGCTCCGGTGTGGTTTAAATCTTCGCGTTTGAGGTAAATACGCCCTCCGTATTTATTGGAAAGCCGCCCGCTGTAATATACCGGTGTCGGCCGTCCCTGATAATGTTTCCTGATACTGCGCAACTCCGAAATAAACTTATGTGATTTGCTAATTGAGTAGTAAGCGTTGGTAATTTTTTTCATCTCTTCTTCGAGATGAGGAGGAAGGAAAGCGCCTCCGTAATTTCCAAAAAAACCTTCTTCGTTGGGAAATGTTTTAAAATAATTTTCTGACATGATTGTAATTTTTAATGTTGTAAATATTATGGATTGATTATTAAATTCTTTAAAAAAAAGAGGGAGTTATATTGCAAATTATGCACGAAAAGGTACATGGCAACAAACTATAGGCAACAGGGTGAAAACCTTAAATGTAATAACAGGAAAATTCCGAAATAAAAAACGGGGAAAGGTTTTCAGAATTAGCTACGCCATCGCCAATAGAGGCTTTGCCAACGGCAAGCGTTAGAAGCAATATCATCCATACAGAAAGTGCCGGATAGCACATCGGTTAGCGATGCCGGAGAGGCAACACTATTTTCTGCTTTTGTTATGGTTGATAATTGATACATGCTATTCTGAAATATTTGAACTGCAATATAGATAAATTTTTTTATCCTCAACATGAATCAAAAATATTTTTTTAAACCGACCTAACAGGTCGCTAACACACCGGCTTAACCGAGACCTGTAAACCAACCTAACAGGTCGCTAACACACCGGCCTACTGAGACCTGTTAGGTTGGGTTTAAAACAACGAAAATTTAACATACCGCTTGGGGTTTTCTCTAATATCTTTAAGCAGTTTATTGAGTTCTCCGGCTGATTTGTTCAACTCGCGATAAAGCGAATCGCTGTTTATCAATTTCCCGGCAGTACCGGTGCCCTCGTTTATTTTAGCAAGAATTTGATTCAGGTTGTTTATGGCAGAGTCGGCTTTGTAAACAACAGAGGCTATGTTTACTTTTGAGAGTGAATCGCTGATGGATTCAAAATTATTAATGATATTACTCAGCCCCTCTCTGTTTTCGCTCAGCGTTAACGAGAGCGAATCAACGTTAGAAAGAATGCTTTTTAACCGGTTTCCTTCCGATGTAGCCAAGTCATCCAAACGGGAAGTTGTTGAAGCCAGGTTTTTAAATGTGCTTTGAATATCTTCGATACTTGTTGACAAGTTTTTAACCGTTTCATCATTCATCACTGCGTTAAAGGCGCTCAAGAGTGTATCAACCGACCCCATCAATTCTTCCGCTTTAGCTTTAAGCGGAGCAACCTGCTTATTCACCGATTCCATTAATGAGCCTTCCACGCTGGTTAACAATGTATCGCCACTAACCACGGCCTCTTTCGAGTCGCCCAATATCAGGGTAATGGATTTAGAGCCCATTAAATCGGCACTAAAAATATGAGCAATGCTGTTTTTAGGAATAGGGAATTTACTTTGAATTACCAGTTCCACAATAATATCGCCCGACATATCGGGAGCAAAATAGAGGCGGCTTACCTGGCCAACCTGTAACCCGTTAACGTAAACAGGCTTAGCTGCTACCAGTCCGTTTACCGTATGATAGCGGGCATAAAGAAATTCCTGCTTTTTAAAAAGGTCTCTTCCCTTAAGGTAATTAAAACCCCAAATAAAAATTACAATGGCAAGTATAAAGGTAAATCCTATGATAAATGGTTTCGATCGTTTCACGTTATGTCAGTTTATTTTTAAAACGTAAAATTAAGTAAAATGTTACACAAGACCGGGTTCTTAATCGTTATTAAACCTTAATTTTTACTGTATGCGTTTGCCCTCTTTCCATTTAATAACAAAGGCATCGGAAAATCCTTTTTGCCTTAACACCTTTTGATAAGCTGTTGCTTTCGATATGGTGTTAAAATGACCCGCCGTGTATTTGTACAATCCGTTTTGGTAATAAATCGCTACGGCTTTTACTCCCTTAAAACGAGTGCTGTTTAACGGCCGTTTTTGGGGAGAGGTGTAAAACTGAACCCTGTATTCCAAAGCGGTTGTCTTTTGTTTTACAACCGTGGGAGAGGTTTTTTTTACACCACCCGTGTACCTTTTATCGCCTTTCATTTTAACTACCCAGGCACTCCGGTAGCCCTTGTTTTTTAAAGTGTGCTGTCGTTTTACCGCTTCATCCAGGGTTATAAAATGTCCTGACGTGTATTTATAAAGGCCGTTGTGGTAATAAACCGACACTTCCGGGATGGCGCTAAAGCGTTTATCGGTAACAGGTATTTTTTTGGTTGAAGTGGTAAACTGCACCCGGTATTCAATACCGGTTGAAACCGGATGAGATGTTTTAGCGGGCTTTGTAACCGCCGGCTTTTTTGTTTTTGACGTGGTGCTGTTTGCCGTTTTGTTTTCCAGTTCGTAATCCTTTTTATATGATTTCACGGCACGATAAATAGCCGATGCCAGATAGGATTGTCCCTTTTCAGAGAGCAGGTACTTTTCTTCGGTATAATTGCTCAGGTAGCCCAACTCCACCAACACCGAGGGCATGTAGGTTCCGGCCAGCACCAGAAATCCTGCCTGATGTACTCCGCGATCTTTTCTCCCCGCACGGTTTTTAAACTGACTTTGGATTTTTTGCGCCAAAACCAGACTCTCTTCCTGTTTATAATCGTTTTGCTTGAGCGAGAAAATTATATACGACTCGGGAGAGTTGGGGTCGAACCCGTCGTAATTGCTTTTGGCGTTATCTTCCAACAGGATGGCTGCATTTTCGAGCATGGCCACTTTCATGTTTCGGTTGCTCCGGCTGTCGTCACTCCCCAGCACGTAAGTTTCGGCACCGTACGGCTTGTGCGAATTGTTCGCGTTGCAGTGGATTGAAATAAACAAGTCGGCTTTGTTTTTATTGGCAATTTCACCACGTTTGATCAATGGGACAAACCTATCTTTGGTACGCGTGTAGATAACCTTTACATCGGGTAAATTGGCTTTTATATATCTTCCCACCTTAAGTGCAACGGCCAGTGTAATATCTTTTTCTTTGGAATGGCTGCCCGATGCTCCCGGATCTTTTCCTCCATGACCCGCGTCAATAACAACCGTGCTGATTATTTTCCCCTTGTTGTCGGCTGTTTGAGCAAACAAATATTGATGAGAAAAAGCCAGAATCAGGATAATAACAATATATTGCTGTCGTTTCAAATTAATGGTATCAATATAGAAATTATATTTGCACAATAAAGGCTGTTGCCAAAAACAAAAGTAAATCAAACCCATTGACAAAAAAACCCTATTTGCTTAAATTATCAACATGGTTTTGGTTATTTCTTTCAATAACCGGTTATGTAAACGATGTTTCGGCAAAAACATTTTGTGTTTGGCCTCAAGCCGTTTCCGACACACTTGTTTCTGTGGGTGATTCGTTGTGGGTAAACGATACCCTTTTACCGGATTCGGTCGTTGTTGACTCTGCCCGTATCGATACCGTCAAAAAAGCAAAGCCGTTAACTTCCATCGATGCCAAGGTAGATCGGACAGCTACCGACTCCATTGTTCAGGATATCATGAGTAAAAAGGTTCATCTTTACGGCGATGCCGAAATAAAGTATGAAGACATCGACTTAAAAGCTGCCCGGATAGATGTTGATTTCAACCAAAATATTGTTACTGCTTACGGAGTAGTCGATTCAGCGGGAAAACAGCAGGGCCGGCCGGTATTTACCCAGGGCGACCAAACCTTTAAAGCCGACACCATCAAATACAACTTCACCACGGGAAAGGGGTATATTTACAGTGTTTTTACCGAAGACCAACAAGGATTTTTAGCCGGCAGCCGGGTAAAAAAGCTGTCGGATAACTCCATCAATATATTAAACGGCTCCTACACCACTTGTAACATTGAACGGCATCCCCATTTTCAGTTCAAGTTTAAAAAAGCACGGGTTATTCCCGGAAATAAAATTGTTACCGGGCCGGTTTACATGGAAATAGAAGGGATACCAACCCCGCTGGCGCTTCCCTTCGGAATATTTCCTAACAACGACAAGCATAAATCGGGTATTGTAATTCCAACCTATGGCGAATCGGCCGTCCTGGGATTTTACCTGATGGGGGGCGGCTATTACTGGTCGATTAACGATTACATGGATTTAAAAATGGTTGGTGATATCTACTCGCGGGGAAGTTGGGCTGTAAAACCCACTTTTCGATACAAGAAGCGGTACAAGTACAGCGGCTCGTTTTCAGTACAATACGCAGTAAACATTATCAGCGATAAGTATTCGCCCGATTACCAGAAAAGCAAGGATTTCCGAATCCGGTGGACACACACCCAAGACCCGAAAGCCAGGCCGAAAAGCAGGTTTAACGCCAATGTGAACATTGTTACTTCAAACTTTATTAAATACAACGTTGAAAATGTAAACGATTATTTGAAAAACGAATTTCAGTCCAGTGTTTCGTATCAAACCAGCTGGGCAGGAAAATACTATTTAACAGCCAACGCCAGCCATCGGCAAAACACGAAAACTCACGTGGTTCAAATTACCCTTCCGGAGTTGACTTTTAATGTAAACCGTTTTTATCCGTTCCGTCGAAAAAAACCGGTTGGAAAGAAACGCTTTTATGAAGACCTTAGCGTTACTTACTCGATGAACACAAAAAACATTATTAATACGCTCGATTCACTGGTTTTTACCGAGGAGGCCTACAAAAACAGTATGCAAAACGGAATGGTTCACAAAATACCTGTCAACCTGCCCATTAAACTTTTTAAGTACTTTACCTGGAGCAATTCGATGAATATTACCGATCGTATGTATGCACAACATGTTGACCAGTATTGGATAAATGATACTCTTTTTTCAAACGGCGATACCCTTGTAGGTTATCTGCAAAAAGATACCGTGGCAGGATTTAACAACACCTTTGACTTTAGTCTAAGCAGTAGCCTCTCCACCAAAGTTTACGGGATGCTTCGATTTAAAAAAGGACCGCTACGGGCCGTCAGACATGTTCTTACGCCATCGGTTTCGTTTAGCTATATACCTGATTTCGGTAATTCAAACTGGGATTATTACGGTTCTTATATTGATGGTAACGGAAAAGAGATTTCGTATTCAAAATATGAGGGCTTTCTGTTTGGAAGCCCTCCGGGGCAAAAGTCGGGAAGAGTTGGATTTAACTTTGGTAACAATTTGGAAATTAAGGTTAGAAACAGAAAAGATACCATTACCGGAATGAAAAAAATTATGCTGATAAAAAGCTTTAATATTTCGGGAAGCTACGATTTGGCAAAAGATTCACTGAATATGTCGTATTTAAGCATGAACGGCAGAACTTCGCTGTGGAAAAATATCGATTTAAAATACAGCTCGTTGTGGGATCCATATGTGGTTGACTCGGCAGGCCACCAGATAAACACTTTCGAGTGGACAAAAAACCGAAGACTTTTCAGGCGAACGAATACCACGTGGGCATTGAGCCTTAGCTTAAAACTAAGCGACAAAGATTTTAAAAAGAAAAAGAAAGAGACAGAAAAAGATAAAGAGTCCTCTAATAAGTACACTAAAGAAGATCTTGGAACTTTGCGCACCACCGGCGAATACATCGACTGGAATATTCCCTGGTCGATAAATTTAAGTTATAATTTTAACTATAGTACTCACCTTGCATGGTTGAATTACGCGAAAATTCCTACCAATAAAATTGTTCAAACGCTGGCACTTTCGGGACAAGCAAATATTACTCCAAAATGGAAAGTTACTTTTAGGTCGGGATGGGATTTTACCAACAGCAAGATATCGCTCACCTCTTTTAGCATTTACCGCGATCTGCACTGCTGGGAAATGCGCTTTAATGTCATCCCGTTTGGCCCCCGCAAAAGCTGGAATTTTTCCATTAACGTGAAAGCATCCGTTTTACAGGATTTAAAATACAATAAAAAGAAAGACTTTAGAGATAGTTTTTAAAGTAGGCGTTATGGCACGACTGTTAAATGGCTCGGTTATTTTGTTGTTGCACTACCCGATTTAAGCATTTAGGCATTCATACATTTAAGCATTTACCGCACAAACCCTTCCAATCCTTTTTAAAACTCGATCAAAACGGCTACTTTTGTAAGTCAATAAAAAACTGAAATGGAAAGTATATTAACCACCGAAGAGAGATTGAAAGCACTGAAGTATATTATTGAAAATAATATGCCGGTAAACAAAATTTTGGGAATGGACATCAGGAAACTGGAGGAGGGTTTTGCCGAAGTGTGTATTCCTTTTAAAAAAGAATTTATAGGTGATTTTTCGCGTGGCCTTTGGCATGGCGGCATTTTAGCCAGTATTGCCGACAGTACCGGCGGATTGGTGGCGCTAACCCTTGCCCGGAAAGGTGATAACGTTAATACCATCGATATGCGCATCGACTACCTTCACGGTGCCATTGAAAAAGATATTATGGCCGTGAGTCATCTTGTTAAATCGGGAAAGCGGGTTATCGTGGCCGATGTTAAACTGTTTCAAGACCATCAGGAAGAACCGGTGGCGGTGGCTCGATGTGCCTTTAGCATAAAACGGCGTTCTCAATAGCAAAACAGGCATGGTTGATGATTTACTATATAAAATCGGTATTACCCTAATCCCTTCCATTGGTTCGGTAAACGGTAAAAAGCTTGTTTCCTATTGCGGTGGAGCCGAGGCCGTGTTTAAGGAAAAGAAAAGTGCTTTACTGAAAATACCGGGGATTGGAAGGAATACGGTTAATAAAATTGTCAACCAATCGGTATTAAAGCGTGCCGAAGAGGAGATTTCATTTATTGAAAAGTACTCGATTCAACCGCTCTTTTATACGGACAAGTCTTATCCCAAGCGACTTTTTCATTGCGAAGACGGGCCGGTGATGCTTTACTACAATGGCAATCGCGACCTGAATCATCAGCGGGTATTGGCCGTGGTGGGTACCCGGCGATCCACCTCTTACGGGAAAGTGCAGTGTGAGAAGATAATAGAAGGGTTAAAGGATGCGGATGTGATGATAATAAGCGGGTTGGCCTATGGTATCGACAGTTGCGCTCATAAAAATGCTTTGACCCTGAACTTACCTACGGTAGCGGTAATGGGCCACGGACTCGACAGGGTCTATCCCTCTGAAAACAGAAATCTTGCCGCAGCCATGATGGAAAATGGCGGCCTGTTAACCGAGTTCATGTCGGGAACCAATCCCGACAGGGAAAATTTTCCCAAGCGAAACCGTATCGTGGCCGGTATGGCTGATGCCGTGCTGGTAGCAGAATCGGGTATTAAAGGAGGTGCCATTATTACGGCAGACATAGCCTTTTCGTATAGCCGCGATGTGTTTGCCCTGCCGGGAAAAGTTGATGACACCTATTCAAAAGGATGCAATTTTCTGATAAAAACCAATCGTGCCGCACTGGTAGAATCGGCAAAGGATATTACAACTATCATGAATTGGGAAACCGTTGAAAAAAAACAAACTGCCGAACCGGAACTTTTTATCAACCTAACCGAAAACGAGCAGAAACTGGTTGACATACTCACCGAAAATGGCGAAACCGGCATCGATGAGCTGATGGCTAAAAGCAAGATTCCTGTCTCCCAAGTGTCTTCCTGTTTATTGAATTTAGAGTTTCAGGGATTGGTAATCAGCCTTCCGGGGAAACGTTATAAGTTAAGGTAATTTATTTTCAAATAAACTTAGGTCATGCCGAGTTTGGCCCTGAGCTGAACCCTGATCCGCACCCTGAGCCGCACCCTGAGCCGCACCCTGAGCCCGTCGAAGGGTGTCGAAGGGTGTCGAAGGTAAAGTTGAACCATGGCGGGCAGTTAAAGAAATATGTTGGAAACAACATCCTTCACCCCATGACGTCCGACGCCCGAAGGGCAAATATCGGCGTAGCCAAACTACAGTGACTGAAAGGAACGAATGACGGCAAAGCCAAATCACGTCCGACGCAGGAGGACAA
>CAZKGB010000026.1:0-14043 GCA_964551935.1 uncultured Lentimicrobiaceae bacterium
CCAACCCCATCGCACGGTTTGCAACCGTGCGTCAATAACACAAATCCTTTTTCAGCCCAACAAAGTAGTACCCCCCCGTTTTCTAGTTATCTGAATTTCAATACATTTAACAAATTAATTAAAATAATTAACTTTTTATTTGCATTTTACCATTACTTAGCTGTACCTTTGTACCCAATAAAGCGAACCAAATTTCCTACCTTTATTTATAGTTATTTAACTAAATAAAACTTATGGTTGCTTTATGAAAAAAATTACAATGCTAGCATTCCTGTTCTGGAGTGCCTTTTCAGTTTATGGACAAATGACTCTGTCGAGCGGCTCGCAAATTGTGGTCAATAGCGGCTCTACGGTTGTTGCCAATGATATTACCAATTCGGGAGGAACCATAAAAAATAATGGTTCTGTTACGGTAAAAGGAGATATCACCAACAACACGAGTGGTTTGTTTGATGCCACCTCATCCGGCACCGTTACTTTTAATGGTTCTTCGGCTCAGGAAATAACAGGAGACCATGACGCGGCTTTCTACGGGACAGTAGACATTAATAACGCCAATGGTGTATCGCTAACAACTACCTCAACGGGTTCTGACCAAACCATTAACGGTACTCTGAACTTTACCAGTGGAAATTTAACCCTCAACGGTTTTAACCTCACCATTGGGTCAACCGATCCGACGGGAGCAGGAGCAACTACAGGTTATGTTGTTACTAACAGTACAGGTGTTGTTAAGAGAAATGTAGGAGCCAGCGCGGTAATTTACCCGGTGGGTAATACGAGTTACAATCCGGTTACCTTAACCGAAAACAGTGGTACTGCTGATTATTACGGGGTACGTGTGGTGGATAACGAGCCTGCCAATGCAAGCACAAACCATATGGTTGACAGAAGCTGGGTTATTTCGGAAAATGTATCCGGCGGCGCAAATCTTACGGTTACACCTCAATGGAATGCAACAGAAGAACTGACAAGTTTTGACAGAACATCTTCTCAGGTTGGTTTATACAATAGTGGAAACTACACCTGGGGTTCGGTTGGAGCCGCATCAGGGACCGGCCCTTATACGCAAACCGGAACTGGTTTTAGCAGTGTCGGCACTTATGCCGTGGGCGACTATTATTATGGTGGCCTTGCCATCGATTTAAAAGTCTTTTTGGCCGGGGCCTATAATACGACCAACCATAATATGGATAAAACGCTAAACGATAACAGTCTGATACCAACAACCGATCCTTATGGTATGAATACCACGGTAACTTCCATTCCTTCAGGTGCTGTTGACTGGGTTAAAGTTGTTTTTAGAGACGGTACCACTTCTACAACGCTGTTAGATTCAGTGGCTAAATTTGTAAATCAGTCAGGACAAATTATTAATGATGATGGAACGAACATGTCAGTTACAGGTATAGATAAAGGCAACTACTACGTTTCCATTCACCACCGCAACCACTTACCGGTAATGTCGGCTACTGTAGTAAATTTATCCGCCACTTCACCCTCATTTGATTACACCTCAGCCCTTGCTCAGGCTTGGGCCGATGCTACCGTTACCAGTAACGATGCCATGAAAGAGGTGGAAACCGGTATTTGGGCACTGTGGGAAGGCGATGCTAATGGAGATGGCTATGTTAAGTATAATGGAACAAATGCCGATAGAACATCAATTTTGTCAGTGGTGGGCTCTACAACACCTGCCAATACATTAACTAATACTTACAATGCCAATGATGTAAATATGGACGCATCGGTTAAATATAATGGAACTTCTGCTGATAGGACAGCTGTATTGTCAGTTGTTGGGTCGACAACGCCAGCCAATATTTATCAACAACATTTACCTCACTAATATAAACAAGTATTTTAAAAATTACAATACAATGAAAAGAATAATTACAATCTTAATTCTGACATTAGTTAGTTTTACAGTAACCAATATATTCGCACAGGCATTTGAAATTAGAATTACAGACAATGACGAAGGATATCTTGCGGTTCAAATGCGTGAAACTACCGGTACCGGAACACCTTCAACAACAATTCCTATTGTTGACATAAGTTTTGAAATAAGATGGCTTACAAGTGAGGCAACAGATGTTTCAATTATTTGTTCAAATAATTCATATAATTTAGCTGATGGACTTGGTGCCAAGCAAACAAGTGGTTCTTATGATTTTAGAATTTTCCAGGCAACAAACACACCTTTCTATCCACCCCACGACTGGACAACAGGTGAATGGGAAACGTTGGCAACTTTTAAAGCAACAACAGGTACGGGTACCGCTGATTTTGAAATTTCCCCGCACCAATTTGGCGGATATGATTTAAACTGGAACCAGGGAGATCCGCCACATGATTATTTACCTGTTAGAAATGGTTCTATTTCTAATTATGATATCCCTACTTTGATTTATAATTATGTATGGACAGGTGCCGCAGGTGGGCCTCCTTCACAGAATAACGGGTATAAATGGGAAAATTCCAGTAACTGGGAAGGTGCATGCTCGGGAGACTCTCCTCCGGAAGGAAGTTATCCTTACTTTGGCCAGACAGGTTCTTATGTTTTAATTCCGCCAGGATTATCGAAATATCCTGAAATGACGTCCGGAAGTGATGATTGGGGTTGGGCTTGTAACCGAATGTTAATTGAAAACGGGGCTCATGTTACTGTTCCTGATTTATCTACCAGTACCAGTAACCCAAAATTATACATTGATGGGGATTTGATTATTAGCGATGGTGGTAAACTTAATTTGTCTGCACTCGGTTACGCAACCGTAACCGGCAGTGCCGATATTGAGGGATCTGCCGGTATTGAAGTCCAGGCCGATGCAACCGGTGTAGGCTCCTTTATTGATAATGGAACTATAACTTATGGAACAAGTGGTACCGGTAAAGTGCAAACTTACCTTACCAATACGGCAACATCAGGCAGCTTCCATATGCACACCGTAGGGCCTACTGTTGATATTGGTAGTGCAGGAGGAGCAACCTTAAGCGCTTTTGACCTTACTGCCGGAAGCACTTATGCTTATGATTGGGATGAATCTCAACCGGTTGCCAGTGGATGGCAAAATATTTACAGTAACTCATATTTGGTAGCTACCGGTGATGGTATTGCTCTTTCTACAACTGATGCCACGGATCATACAATGGAAATGACCGGAACTTTTATTACCGGTAATGTAAATTCTCCGTTACTTTCTTACAGCAATAACCATTACGAGTTAATTAGTAACCCTTATCCTTCCTCAATAGATTTTGATGCTTTTGCATCTGCCAATAGCAGCATCATTAATAATGAATACTGGATATGGAATCCATCTTCAGGAAATTATGAAAATAGAGTTGGCGGAGCCGGTTCACAGCAATATGTTCAAGTTGGCCAGGCCTTTTTTGTAGAAACAAACAATGCCGGAACAGTGCAATTTACCAATGCTATCAGAGCCCACAGCAGCAATAGCTTTAGAGATATGCTGGCAAATATGCTTACCATGAAAGTTACCGGTGGAGATATGGGATACAGTGATGAATTAATTGTTCGGTTTACTGATAATGCAACCAGCGGTTATGATGTTAACCTGGACGGAGAAAAATGGAACAGTATGTACGAAGATGCTACTATGATTAGAAGTATCGCAGAAGATGGTTCCGAACTGGCCATTAACGTGCTGCCTCTCGACGGCCTGCAAGGCGATATGGTTAGCGTACCGGTTCATTTTGATTGCGGTTACACCGCTGAATACACCTTCGATTTTGAAGGTATTGATTCGTTTGAAGCCGGCAACGAGGTTTGGCTGGAGGATAAAAAAGGTAATGATAAATGGATTTATTTGAACAATAATCCACATTATACCTTCACGGCCACTTCGTACGAACCTAACGACAGGTTTATCATCCACTTCTTCGGTCCAACAAGTATTAACGATAAAGATGAAGCTAAAGTGGGTATCTACTCATGGAGACAATACGCGTTTATCAACAATGTTACCAACGAAAAAATTAAAAAGGTTTCGATATACAACATGGCAGGAAGCTTGGTTACCTCGCGAGAAATTCCTGACGGACAAAAGCTTTCTAAAATTTGGGTTTCCGATCAAATGGCCTATTATGTTGTTCAGGTAATTACTGAGTCGAATGTATATACCAACAAAATTTTAATTACTAAATAAATTAGTCCACTTTTAAAACAAGAATACAATGAAAAAAGTTATATCAATACTAACCGTTTTAGTGATTAGCCTGTTTTTAACCTTCAATGCCGATGCACAGGTAATGGGGCCAAGTAATCCTCCGGGAGGACCTCAGCCCGGCGACCAGCCTATTGGCGGTGGCGCACCTGTTGGAGGAGGTCTCTTTATCTTATTAGGAATGGGTGCCGCTTACGGTGGTCGTAAACTTTACAAGCTTCATCAGGAAGATGAAAAAGAAGAATTAAGTTAATGGATTTTTTTTCATAAAATAAAAGCTGCTCCACAAGGAGCAGCTTTTTTTATGAATACCCCGACGACGAAGGAGCAAGGAGCAATAACCTGTCTGATCGACGAAGGCCGGCGGGCAGGGATCAGACAGGTTGAAGGATATGTTTTACAACCTCTTACATTATCTTCACGCCATGGCTCGCTACCTCGCTCCCGGCGTCGCGCCACTTGCCATGACCGTGTGCTTGAAGATTGTCGGAATATCGTAAATTGTAATTCTCTTTGGTAAATCGTAAATAGTTTGGGATTTCTTGAAGGTTTACCTGAAACTTTATTATGCACCTTTCAGGTATTGTGGTTACTTTTGACCGCTCAATTAACAAGTCAGAATGTCAAATAAGCAAACAATCATAGTACATAAACCGGGATTTATTGATTACAAGGCAGCCTGGGAGTTGCAGAAGAAATGGTTTGCCGAAAATTTTGAAATCAAAACCGGGAAAAAAGAGGGAGTCACTTCCAATCACCTCTTTTTGTTGGAGCATCCTCATGTTTATACCTTGGGAAACAGCGGCGACAAAAATAATCTGTTATTAAGTGAAGAGCTGCTTAAACTCAAAAAAGCATCCTTTTACAAAGTGGAAAGAGGAGGAGATATTACCTATCATGGGCCGGGACAGTTGGTAGGTTATCCGGTATTTGATTTGGACAGCCTCGACCTTTCTATTAAGGAATTTGTTTATAACATCGAGCAAATGATTATCCGTACCACAGCCAATTTTGGGATGGAGGCAAGCCGGTTGGAGGGAGCCACCGGTGTCTGGCTGGAACCTCATCACCCGCAACGTGCGCGCAAGATAGCAGCTATTGGTATGAAAATCAGTAAAAAAGTTAGCATGCATGGTTTTGCTTTGAATGTAAATACCAATCTCGATTATTTCAAATACATCATCCCATGCGGACTTCAGGATAAAGGAGTTACTTCTCTTCAAAAAGAGCTGGGTAAAGAGATACCCATGGAAGAGGTTATGGCTGTTTTACTTAAAGAGTTTGAAGGCGTTTTTGGTATAAGGCCGGTATTTTAGCTTACTCCTTAAAAAGTTGTTGAAGTACTTCCAAACTCTTTAACTTACCAAAGCCGGAGAGGTGTAACTGATAATACGTAATCAAAATATTGAGCAACTTACGTCGTTGGTTAGCTGTAAACGACAAGCTGCTTAAATCGGTAAAAGAGATTAACGAAAGCTGGTGAAACTTCTCGGTATAAACACCACTGATGTAATTTGGATGGGGAGGTTCGCTGTTTACAAAAACCCCTTCCTGCAGGTCGAAATAACCGGAAGCCCGTTCCGGGTTTTTAGGGTAAAACCCCAAAAACTTTGATAGCTGCATTAAAAATACGAGATGGAAATCAGGATCGGAAGATGCCGCCATATCATACCAAATCAAACTTTGCCATAACCAGTCAAAAAGGGTTTGATTAGCCGACTCTTCTTTGATGGAACGCACGAGCACTTCAGTCAAAAACATCAATACCGCCCGTTTTTGCATATCGAAAGGGATTGATTGATAAGCAAAAGCTACCCTGGCTTCTTTTAAAAAATTAAGGTTTTTGTTTTCGCGGTGATTGGCCGTAATTTCTAATAATTGTAATGGTTGAAACAGAGCCGTTTTCATCTTGGCTTTTTTGCTTCTGACACCTTTAATAATGTATGATTGAATACCAAGACTCTCGGTAAATATTTTAACAATAATACTTGTTTCCGAATATTTAACCGATTGAAAAACGATGCCTTTGGTGCTTTCAATCATAAATAGTTACCGTATTACTAAAATTTTAGTAACAATTTTTTGGGATCCGTCACTGTTGGTTACAAAAACAAGATAGACCCCTGCGGCTACTTTTTGCCCATCCTGGGTGTAGCCTTGCCAGATAGCCTGTCCTCCTTCCGATTTGGTTGCATATACAGCGTTTCCGTATGAGTCGGTTATTTTAACATCTGCATTATTAACCAGCCCTTTAATCGCAATGGGACCGTTGTAGTTGGGCCGAACGGGATTAGGATAAGCATATACATTGTTGTTTGTCGGGTTGGGAGGGGTAGCCTCCCCTTTGTACGATATGATACCGTTGTTGGTACCAATAAATACTTCTCCATCGTTATTTATTGTAATGCCGATAATGCTGTTGGAAAGTAACGGACTGTTTTCAGCGGTAAAATGATTCAGTTCCTGAAGCCCGTCGGGCGAAAACTGAAAAACGCCGGCACGTTCGGTTCCCACCCATTTGTTGTTAGCACCATCAACTGCGATTGCGGTAACCTGTTCGGTTTCCAGAAGATAGTCGGCCAACCCCGAGCCATCGTTACGAGGAACTAAAATTTGGTGTGCGTCAAAATCAGCACCGGGAGTAAAAATCAGCTCCGGGCTCGAAAACACGCAAATACCCTTGTCGGTTCCTATCCACACTTCTCCGTCTTGATCGGTAGCCATGGCAAAAACTCCTGTTCCGGGGATGGCGCCGTTTCCTGTAGAGGAACTTAATGTTTTAGCGTTATCGTCGGTTGTGTTGTCGAGGGTGTTGTTGTCGTTAAAAACAATTAAAAAGCCCTCTTTACGCTTAAATATCCATTTTTGATTTTGATGGTCAACCATCAATTTTGAGACATCAATACCACTTAGTCCACCGCCAAGGTTAAATGATTTCCAGCTTCCATCGGTAAGCATTACTGACAACAAATCCGGTGAACCTGAGTTTGCCACCCACAGGTTGCCATCGCTATCGTAATCGAGGCCGCTAACGAGTGTTAAGTAATCGGCAGCAATCCATGGTTGTAACGTGCTGTTGGTTTTGTCGTAAATATTGGCGATTTCACCGTTTTCAAATTTTATCAATCCTTTTCCCCAGGTGCCCACATAAGTAATGTTGTGATTGGCGGGGTCAACTTTTACGCTAACAAAATCGGAGATGGTGTCGAAAGCGGGTGTGTTGTTATAACTGTGGGTTTCCCAGTTGTCGTCCACAAACGAAAACACGCCATCGCGCATGTATAGTTTTCCCCAGTTTGAGTTGTGTCCACCGGCTGCCACCCACACATTGGTACCGCCGGCATCCAAATCAAAAACACTGGGTGTACCGGGGCCGTTGGGCCTTATCAGCTCACCACTCCACCCTTTACCCCATACTTTTAGCAAACCTAAATAGGTGTCTCCAACCCAATAATCACCGTTATCATCCATATCGGCAGCCAGCGGTTTTAAGGACATTTCACTTGGTTTCCAGATATTAAAATTATTATCTTCGTTTTTATCAGCCACCAGCACATCGTATCGCTCCGAAATTAAAAGTTTATCATGGGTAGCATTCAGTTGAAAGTGCCTTGAGTGGTTTTCGGGGAGGAAATAATCCCACGATGAACCGTTAAAACTGTAGAGGGTATCGCCATCATACGTGCCTGCCTCATAATTTACAATCATTTTTCCGTCAAACCATTCAACCTGGTTATAAAAGAGGTTCGGGTTGGGGAGCCTGTTGTCTTTGTGCCACTGGTTAAAATCGGCCAAGTTGGGTGAGTCGATACGGGCATAGTAGATGCCCTTTTCGGTAGCTGCAAAAAAGGCGGTGTCGTTGTAAGCCAAATCTTGCACATCAATAAATCCGCCATCAGGACCTATATACCAGGTGTCACGAATTTCGCGTTTGGTAAGATCCAGCACAACAATGCCAAAGCCACAGCTCAGGTAAGCCAAATCACCTCGAAACCCGATATTATTAATGGTTTTATTTCCAAGAATTTCTTTGTTCTTAATATCGGCAATGTTAATGATGGTGCCATCCTCTTTTAAAAGATCCATGTTGGTGTTTGAATAGGCAATGAGCAGCGAACGAGTATCGGTATGATAATTTATTTTGCTGATTCCAATATCGTTTAGCCCCTTTACTTTATCGATACGTTCGATTCTGTTATCGCCCGAATTATAGGTAAAGATATCAAACGGTGTTGCCGCGTAAATTGTGTTATCATTTGTAACCACATCAATTACCTTTTGATACGGCAGATGGGTGCGCCATTGGCCTATACCAATTTGCTGTGAAAACAGATTGGCGGAAAATATTGTTAAAACCAAGGCAGAGAGTAACCACTTAATATTCATATAATAAAATTATAATGTTCAAAAAAAACCGGCTGTTAAAAACAGCTTTTATTATAACTTATAAAGAACAAAAATATTGTTTTATAGGCAGGTATTACTGTGTGGTTGGTAAAATATTTACAAAAGAGGGGTGTTGAGTAAAAATTATGGAGGGCAGGGAGGGGGTGAATATGTATCATCGTAAAAAAGGCTGCTCAAAATTTTTGAACAGCCTTGATATTATTTCAATAATTGTAGGTCAACTCTTTACAAATTTGTTAAAGAGGAAGTTCTACAAATTATACTCTTATTTAATTTCGCTGAAATAGCGCATAAACTGCATACGTTCGAAAACGTTGTTGTTGTCGTTGGCATCGTGGGCTAATTTACCGCGAAACTGATCAACATAACGGAAACCTTTTTTGTCCATCCAGCTGTGCATTTCGTTTAGCATGGTTGAAAGGTGGGTAACGCCGTTTTTGTATAGTGTTGATGAAACCTGAACCGTGGTAGCACCTGCCAGTAACATTTTAATTGCAGAAGCGCCATCGTGAATACCGGTAGTAGCCGAAAGGTCAGCATTCAGTTTGTTGGCCATAATACCTACCCAACGCAGTACGTTGAGCATCTCATTTGGATGGCTGAAAATTTCGGCATGGGTGGTTTTCATGTTTTCGATGTCGATGTCGGGAGCAGAGAAGCGGTTAAACAGAACCAGTCCGTCAGCACCGTCTTTTTCAAGGTTTAACAGCACTTTGCCGAGGTTTGAAAAATAGGGGCTTAGTTTAACGGCAACAGGAATGCTAACAGCCTCTTTTACCTTTTTCAATATTTTATAATAAACCTCTTCGTTTTCGTTACACTCCTTGTCGGTATTGAAGGGCATTATAAAAATATTGAGTTCAATAGCGTCGGCTCCGGCCGTTTCAATTTGTTTGGCAAAGCTGGTCCATTCCAGAGGAGTTACCGCGTTAATACTTGCAATAACGGGAATAGAAACTTTGCTTTTAACTTCGTGGATAAGGTTGATGTAATTACTCAGTTCTTTTTCTTTAATGTGAACATCGATGTAATCCATCGTTTCCGAGTACTCATCGTAGGAGAAACCATCGGCTTGCATTTTGCGGATATTGTGGTCAGCTTCAAGGTGAATCTGCTCTTCAAAAATAGATTTAAGAACAACAGCACCAACTCCGTTTTTGTCGAGTTCAACAATGTCTTTAACCGAGTCCGTAAGTCCTGAGCTGGCTGCAATAATTGGATTACGTAAGTCTAAGCCGAGATATTTTGTGCTAAGATCTGCCATGATATTTATTATTTATTGTTTTTCAAAAATAATGATTTTAGTCAGCTGTCTAAAAAAGGTTTGGTTTTTATTTCCTGTCATGTTGAGCAAAGTCGAAACATGACAGGAAATAAGATATTTTTAAACAGCTACTTTTTCGTAATTATTAATTTGCTTTTACTTTTTCCTGCAGATATTGATGGATACCAACAGCAGCAGTACGGCCGTCACCCATAGCAAGGATAACAGTAGCCCCACCACGAACGATGTCACCACCGGCAAAAATATCAGGAATAGAACTTTGCATGGTATCTTTATCAACCACAATGGTTCCCCAGTCGGTCATTTTCAGATCTTTCAGGCTGCTTGGTACAATCGGGTTGGGTGATACACCCACGGCAACTACTACCAGGTCAACATCAATATCAAATTCCGAACCTTCGATAGGAATCGGACGGCGACGGCCTGAAGCATCGGGTTCACCCAGTTCCATTTTCTGAACACGCATTTTATTTACGCGGCCGTTTTCGTCGGCGAAATACTCAATGGGGTTGTGCAGGTTCATGAATTCGATATCCTCGGCCTGAGCATGATGAACCTCTTCCACACGGGCGGGCATCTCTTCAATAGAACGGCGATAGATAATCATCGAACGTTTGGCACCCAAACGTTTGGAGGTACGAACCGAGTCCATAGCGGTGTTACCACCACCCACAACAGCCACGTTTTTGCCTTCTAAAACAGGGGTATCATATTCATTTGAGGCAGCTTTCATCAGGTTGATACGGGTAAGGTATTCGTTTGATGAAAAGATTCCGTTATAGTTTTCTCCGGTGATATTCATAAATTTAGGCAATCCGGCACCGCTACCTACAAAGAAAGCCTGATAGCCTTGCTCTCTTAAATCTTCAAAGGAGGCAGTTTTACCCACGATAAAGTCGGTACGGAATTTAACGCCCATTTTACGCATGTTTTCAATTTCCACGTCCACGATGTCGTTAGGCAGACGAAATTCAGGAATACCATATTTTAATACGCCGCCAATTTCGTGCAGGGCTTCAAAAACGGTAACATCGTAGCCAAATTTAGCGAGGTCACCGGCAGCGGCAAGTCCTGCAGGACCTGATCCAATAACAGCCACTTTAATACCGTTTGATTCGGCAATTTCGGGAACGGACATCTTACCGCTGTTTCTTTCGTAATCGGCAGCAAAACGTTCCAGGTTACCAATGGCGATAGCCGGTTTTTTCAGTTTTTGGGTGTAGAAGCACTGAAGCTCACACTGTTTTTCCTGGGGGCAAACGCGGCCACAAACTGCCGGCAGTGCGTTGGTTTGTTTGATTACGGCAGCAGCGCCCAAAAAGTCTTTTGCTTCTATTTTTTTAATAAAATGAGGGATGTCAATTCCTACCGGACAACCGATGGTACAGGTTGGTTCGGGGCAATCGAGGCAACGGTGTGCTTCAACAACTGCCATCTCTTCAGTAATACCAAAGTTTACCTCTTCTATATTTTTATTTCTAACATTTGGGTCTTGCTCGGGCATTACCACACGCTCAATACCGGTACGCTCTTTAGCTTTCATGGATTTTCTAAGCTCAGCGCGCCAGGCATCAGGTCTTCCTTTTTTTATATATTCTGCTATTGTTTCCATTATGCTTCAGTTTCAACAGTTTGTAAATATTTTTGATAAGCTTCGTGTTCCTGGGTTTTGTAGGCACCCATACGCATCATCATCTGATCCCAGTCAACCTGGAAAGCATCAAACTCAGGGCCGTCAACACAAACAAATTTGGTTTTGCCACCAACGCTAATCCGACAGGCACCACACATTCCGGTTCCGTCAACCATAATGGTGTTCAGGCTAACTTCGGTGGGGATATTGTATTTTTTGGTTGTAAAGCTTCCGAATTTCATCATAATGGCAGGGCCAATGATTACTGACTTGTCAACTTTTTCGCGTTTGATAACATCTTCCATTCCGGCGGTAACCAAACCTTGTTTTCCGTATGAACCGTCATCGGTCATAATTACCACTTCATCAGAATATTTACGCATCTCATCTTCGAGGATAATCAAGTCTTTGTTTCTTCCTGCCAAAACGGTAATTACCCTGTTACCGGCTTCGTGAAGTGCTTTAACGATTGGTAACAACGGAGCTACACCAACACCACCTCCGGCACACAATACGGTACCGAAGTTTTCGATGTGGGTTGCTTTTCCCAACGGGCCTACGAGGTCGAGAATTTCGTCCCCCTCGTTCATGGCAAGCAATTTAGCAGAGGTAACACCTACTTTTTGTACAACAAGGGTAATGGTCCCTTTTTCCGGATCGCCGTCAGCGATAGTTAGTGGAATTCTTTCTCCTTTTTCGTCGAGCCTGATGATTACAAAATGCCCTGCTTTGCGCGATTTGGCAATATCAGGAGCATCAATAACAATCTTAGCTACATTTTCAGAGAAAAATTCTTTTTCAATTATTTTGTTCATTTCTGTTTAATATCAGTTAATTACAATGAATTAATTTTTTTAATTAAAGCAGCAAAATTAGATTTTTATTGTTGTGAAAACTACTCCCTGTTAAACAATAACAGTTTTTGCCACACTATCAATAATTTACTAAATTAATTTATATTGAATCTAACACTATATAACTAAGATTCATAAAATTAAAGTAAGGGAAATACGTAATGGCAAAAATGAAAATTTAAGTAAAAAGATGAAAGGCAAAAGTATGGATTATGCGAGGTTGAGAAAGGATGAGATTTGCATCTTAATTTTAATTCTAAAAAATAAGTTCTAAAAAAGGCTAATTCCTAATTTTGATGCAATAATCACAGCAATTCAATTAATAAACATACTATCTGATTATTATAAACAAACAGGATTGATACCCTTCCGCAGATTTAACTATTTTTGCGTTTTAAACAAAACCCCGTTAATGATGGATTTCTTTTCAAAAACCTTTTACAACAATACTATCGGGCAGTGGGCAATAGCACTGCTGATTATCGTGGGTACCGTTATTTTGGCCAAGCTGCTTTACCTGATAATTGGTAAATTTGTGCTGACACTGACCAAACGTACCAAAAGCAAGCTGGATGACATTATCGTGGAGAAGATGAAAGACCCGGTGGTTTTTCTGCTGGTGTTGACGGGTATCTATTTTGCCATCACCACGCTGATGCTCCCCGATTGGGCAACTGATGTTACCCACAAGGCTTACTACTTTTTACTGTTGATTGACTTTGCCTGGGCACTTACCCGATTCGTGGACGCACTGGTAATAGAATATCTTGTCCCTATTGTTGAAAAATCGGAAAGTGACCTCGACGACCAGCTGCTGCCCATTGTGCGTAAAAGCATTAAAATAACCATTTGGGTTTTGTCAATTATCATTGGCCTTGATAATATGGGTTACGACGTGGGAGCCGTTATAGCCGGTCTTGGTCTTGGAGGTCTGGCTTTTGCCCTGGCTGCCAAAGATTCGGTATCGAACCTGTTTGCCGGGTTCACTATTTTTACCGATAAGCCTTTTAAAATAAAAGACCGTATTATGATTGACGGTTACGACGGCAAGGTGGAAGAGATTGGCATCAGAAGTACCCGCATCAGGTTACTGAACGGGCGGGTGGTTACCATGCCCAACTCTTCGCTGGTAAACGATGCCGTTACCAATGTAACTTCGGAACCCAACCGTAAAATTACCATGGATTTAGGGCTGGTGTACGATACCTCTTACGAAAAGATGAAAAAAGCACAGGAGATACTTCGGGATATTGTTAAACAAAACAGCGATTTGGACGAGGAATGTGTTACCGCCTTTACCGAGTTTGGCGATTTTGCGCTAAACCTCCGGTTTATTTATTATATCAGTAGGGGAGCCGATATTTTCGGAAACATGGATGCCGTTAACATGGAAATCCTTCGTCGCTTTGAAGAGGAAAAACTGGAGTTTGCCTATCCTACCCAGGTGATTTATACCAAACAGGGGTAGAAGAAAGTTTGGAGTGCCTGGAGTATTTGGAGTTTGGAATGCCTAAAGTACTTGGAGTGCCTAGAGTTGAGGGTTAAGAGTTAGGTGTTAAGGGTTTATAAATCTGCAATTCTAAATCGTTAATCTGCAATCTGCAATCAAAGAGTGCCTAAAATTTGGAGTTGGGCGTTTAGCCCGGGAGATCCCTCAGTCGTACCTCCTTCGGG
>CAZKGB010000027.1:0-13977 GCA_964551935.1 uncultured Lentimicrobiaceae bacterium
ACCATTTTTAAAAGTATAATCGCCTCCTACCACCCATTTAAAATAAGGTTCATCATCTAATGCTACCTCTTTTTGAGTGATCATTCCCAGCTGGGGATGTGGTATGGTTATATGGTTATAAACTTTTTTGGGTAAGGTTAGTGCACCTTCTGCCCAGATTCCCACATTTCCGATAGAACCTGCCATGTCTGCTCCGATGACCTGAATACGAGGATACATCATTCCCACGTTGGCATCGAAAAACCCCGGCATATCGGGTGTTGGAGAAAAAGAGACCGATGAAACCAGTGGTAAATCATCGCGGCCATAATAATAGCTTAAAGACCAATCATAATTAAACAAATTACCGGCAATTTTAAATCCGAGACTTGATGTCTCGGACAATTTATTTTCCGGAAGATTGATGTGATCTTGAAAAGATGCTAATTGCATACCGGGTGGTAAACTCAACGGGGGGACAAACGCATTCGCCCAGTCCCCAAAAGGCATGGTGGCGGGAGTAAAAACCGGAATGTAAATACCATATATTGTATAATCTCCAAAGTAGTAAGTTGCCATTATTGCATTACTTCCCAAGTGGCGACCAAAGTCAAAAATATCTTCCAGGTCATCCGGGTTTAAATTATCCGTGGGATTAAGTTTATCGGCCGTTCCCCAGGCAATACGTTGCCGACCAATACGCACATCAAGATTGGAAGTTAAGAAGCCATAGAGATCAATATATGCCTCACGAAATTCCATGCCCCATGGTTGTACCAGATCTTTTTCTCTCCGCTGCAGATCAACAGAATTCGTCACTTTGGGAAAACCAAAAGCACGTAATCGAACTTCGCTGTAATAGTGAATTTTGTCAGATGGATTACCTTCGAATTTTAATCCCAGTTGATTCTCATTCCAGGTAAACTTGCCGTCCTGCTGCAAGCGTAAACGGTTGTAAGTTTGCACATATCCATTAATATTTACCTGGGCAAATAGAAAGCTTGAGAATAAAAAGAACCAGATAAGAACAAATAAGCGTTTCATAGTTCACCTCCGTTTTAGTTAAATTTCTTTTTCATAGATGCGATATTTTTGTAAAGCCGCCCGCCAATGGTTTCATCAAATTTATTGATCAAATGGTTGTCTTCTAAATTCCATGAAGTTTCACACCATTCATAGCCTAACTTTCGGGCTGCCTTGGCTGTTTCGGTAAACAACAAAACCGGGATACCCGTCAGACGATATTCTTTAAGCATGCCCATAATCAATGAACGGAGACCTTTTATTTTCTTGCGGTAGTAAATAAATTTAGCAATCCCCATTGGATCTAATCGCCCGTTCATGTGAATCAAGACTTCATTGTAGTTGGGAACAGTCACAGCAACGCCTACCGGTTTCCCATCAACTTCAGCGAACACCACTAGCTCGGGCTCGGCAATTTTTTTCAAACCAGCGGCCATATAGTCCATTTCTTCGTCAGTCATGGGCACAAATCCCCAGTTCTTTTCCCAGGCCGCATTATAAATATCCTTTATCTTTTGAATTTCTTCATCAAGTTTTTTGAAATCAGCGTGACGAATTTTTACATTGTACTTTTCCCGAGCACGCTTGGCAATTTTTTCAATGTGTTCTGGTGTTTTAATGATGCCCTCGTTCAAGTAAGCGTAAAGGTCTTTGGCTTTTACCATGCCATACTTTTCCATAAAGTGCAGGTAATATTCGGGATTGTAAGGCATCATAAACACCGGCGGAGAATCGAATTCTTCTAACAAAAAACCGCATTCGTCATTCATGCTTAAATTTATGGGGCCGCGCATTACATTCATATTGCGGTTTCTTAGCCATTGTTTCGCTTTATTTAACAAGGTCTCAGCAACGGCATAGTTTTCTATGGTTTCAAAAAGCCCGAAAAAGCCCACTTTGTCCTGATGAAGATGGTTATGATTAAAATCGATAATGGCTGCAATCCTGCCTACGGGTCTGCACTGATAATAGGCGACAAATAGTCCTACCTGGCTGTGTTTGAAAAAAGGATGGATTTCAGGATTTAGTTTCTTTTTCATCTCACTAATTAGCGGAGGAACCCAATAAGGATTATTTTTATAAATTTCCCAGGGCAGTTTAATGAAATCTTTAAAGGCTTCACCTGAATCTGCCTGAACTACAGTTAGTTCTCCGGTCATTATTTTATCCTCTCCTGTAAAAGATGTATTATATAGAAAATTCCTTCATTGCTTTTAGTGCAGCCATTTCACCAGCCTGAATAATCTCCTTGCTGTGAGTAAAATTAAAAAAGCCAAAGGAATCTACATCTGGCTTAATCAATAGATCCGCCGGACTATCTTTTAATCTGTAATATAAAAGCATATTTTTCATAATAGTGGCCGCTTGCATGGCATTGTGTCTTAGTCCTGGGGTTACACTTAATTGCGTTTCGCCTTGTGAGCGTTTTTGCCCTTTTGTGAACCCATTATTCAAATATTTCAAGAATCTCTTCAAAAAGGTGTTAGCGCTTTTAGCGGCTTTTCTCACTCGGTTAGTAGTTATGGCTCCGGAATTGAGTTGTCGGATATGATAATCGATGGCCGGTGTGGTTTGCACGGCGATGACGAACTCTCCGCCCATTGCTCTGGCCACATTTATGGGTAGGGGGTTGGTTACCGCGCCGTCAACCAATAGCTGGCCATTGATTTTTACCGGTGAAAAAATAAAGGGAAGAGATATAGATGCTCTGATGGCCTTTACAAGTGAACCGCTTTGTAGAATGACTTCTTCACCTGTTAACAGACTGGTGGCCACTGCAGCAAAAGGGATGTTTAGGTTCTCAATTTTTTGTTCGCCAAGTAGGGCAATGATAAATTCTTCAATTCGATCACCATCGATCAGACCATCCCGTTGTAATTTGCGAGGCATCAAAAGTTGAGCAACTCGCAACCAGTTGGTTTTACAGGCAATATCATCCATTTCATTAGCCGAAAGGCCAGCCGCATATCCTCCGGCGATAAGCGCCCCCATACTGGTGCCAACAATTATATCCGGTTTAATTTGTGCTTCTTCCAAGACTTTGAGCACACCGATGTGAGCTATGCCTCTGGCCGCGCCACTACCTAACACCAGAGCAATTTTTCTGTTATAATTTTTCATTTAAATCACTCCGGTTTTTTTACCAATTTTTTCAAGGATTTCTAAGCTTTGGATTAGATCTTCTTTTTTGTGCGTCGCCATATAACTGGTACGAATTAATGATTGTTTTGGTGGAACACCCGGAGGAAGAACAGCATTGGTAAATAGACCTGCATCAAAAAGTTGTCTCCAAAAATACATGGTTTTTGTATCGTCATAGATGTAAATTGGAATTATGGGCGTATGGTTGCTGGTTCCAATATCGAAACCGATATCTTTTAACGAACGGTGCATGAATTGTGAAATTTCGCTTAATCTTTTAATCCGTTCCGATTCCTGCTCAATGATTTCAAGGGCTTTCAGGGCTGCGGCAGTAGCTGCGGGGGAGGGAGCAGCCGTAAAAATAAGCGCTCTTGCCGAATGTTTGATGTAGTCTATCACCTCACGCGAACCTGCAATAAAACCTCCTATTGAGGCTAAAGACTTACTGAATGTCCCCATTACAAGGTCAACTTTGTCCTCAAGCCCCCAATATTCACACACGCCCCGACCATGTTCTCCCAATACACCCAGGCCATGCGCTTCATCAATATAAATGCGGGTATTGTATTTTTGAGCAATATCAATTAATTTCGGAAGGTTCACAATATCACCTTCCATACTAAAAACACCATCACTTACAATAAGTTTAGCTTTTTCCGGATCGAGGTCTTTTATGATTCTTTCCAAATCATCCATGTCATTATGCCTGTATCTTTTTACAATTGCACCGGAAGCAGCCTGAATACCGGCGTAAATGGAAGCGTGATCTGATTTATCGATAAGGATATAATCATCTTTCCCGGCGAGAGCTGAAATGGCGCCTAAATTGGCTAAAAATCCGGTACTGAAAATAAGAGCAGCCTCTTTTTTCATGAATTTGGCCAGTTTCTCTTCCAGCTCCAGGTGCAGATCCAGTGTGCCATTCATAAATCTTGATCCGGAGCAACTTGTGCCGTATTTTTTAGTAGCGTTTAATGCCGCTTCAATAACGCGCGGATCATGAGTTAAGCCTAAATAATTATTGGAACCTAGCATAATTGTTTCTTGCCCGTTCATTTCTACCCGCGGCCCGTCATTGGCCGACAGAGGTTGAAAGTAAGGATAAATGCCCATCTCGATTACCTCATGGGCTTTAGTAAAATTTCTGCATTTATCAAATATATCCAATGATTCCTCCGTTGTTTATTTTTCCTGATTTAATTTATGATTAGATTTTGAGATTTCCTGATACTGCTGGTAATATTTTTCTATTTCTAGTGTTTTGCTCTTTTTTTTCTGAGGATCATTTAAAAAGTCGAACAATTGCTGAAGAAGCCAATCATCCGGGATGTGATTAGCCCGAGAAACTTTCTGTAGCCAGTTATATTCTTTCTGGTGTAAATTTTTATCAGCGAAGGCCATTTTAATGCCATCCTTTAAAAATATTCTGGCGATAGTGGTATTGGAAAACATGGGAGGTTTTTCATCAATATGAGGATTTTTCAGCAAGTCATTAATGATTTCTTCACAAAATTCAGTACTAAATTGGAGAATTTGCCCCATTCGTAAAAAGAAATCTTTCTCTTTGGGGGAAATGCGTAAATCTTTTTTAATTAATACCACCATCGCCCTGAAGTACTTGCTACGATCCATTAAGTCGTTTTGCATTTTTTCACCTCTTTCATCGTGGAATATTAATCCTTACAATTTTCCGGAACGCATGATCGAGATGAGTAACCAGACACCCAAGATAGAAGCCAGCACGAAGCCAATGATGCCCGGCGCCGGATATCCCCATAAAAACGGGCCTTTTTTAAATTGAATAAGCATTGAATAGCCAATAATTAAGGCAGCAATTATTAAAGAGAAGGCCAGTCGATTGCTTGCACAGTCCAATTCACGGGTTAAATGTTCCAGACCTTGATGTTGAAATTTAATTGTGATCTGATCTTTTTTTAATTTGGTAAGAGTTAAGCGGAAGTCATCGGGTAAATTTGCTAAAAGATCAATGCCGGTTTCAATGAATTGGGTAAAATGTTTAAATTGGTAAAACGGATCCAAACGATGAAGCAGCAGTTTTTCAGAATATGGTACAATCAATTCAAACATATTGAATTCCGGATATAGTTTGCGTCCAACCCCTTCGGAAATGGCCAGAGCTTTACCCATCATTACCAGATCCGGTGGCAATTTGATACGGAAATTGCGAATTAATTCCGGTCTGATACTCAACATCTGGCCTAATTTAATAAATGTGGGGCCACGCTCTTCCAGAACCATACGTAATCTGACAGCCGTTCCCAGCGTTGCTAATTCTTTTTTCTCCAGGTGTGGTAATATTTTTTTTGAAATATCAAATAACAAACCGACACGGATTTTTTCCACAACATCATAAAATCCATATTTTACAAGAACTTTTAATATTTCCTGATATCTATTCAGGTGCCGCCAGGAACGGCGCAATCCTAATGGATTCATTGCATTACCTTAGATTAATTTTCTTTTTTTAAAAGTATTTTTCCAAATTTTTGAGCCGTTTATTTAATTCATCAATATCCTTTTTGGTCGCAAGTCCCAGTTCTTTGATATTCTTTTGAATTTCGGTTTTAATTTTATCTGTAAGTTCTTTTTCTCCTTTTTCAATTTTATCCATTAAATCCTTAACTACTCCGGGTTTTTCTTCTTTTTTAATTGCCCTTTTTCGATTAATTCATCAACCAGAGACTCGATTTTTTCTTTGGTGACTGTGGCAGCTCCCATGCCCAGGTAAATGCTTCTTTATAATAAGGTCTAACATGATTAATTCCCCCTTTTAGTTTTGTTAATTTAGTTCTTTAAAAAAGGATGGGGCCGAAATTGTTGCACAGGATATTGTTAATCTATTCCCCGACTTTAGGCCTTGAACTCAGATAATCGGTATGATTGTAGGTTCTATGCACAAACCTTTTTCCTGTGGTTCAGACTCACAGGTTAGCTTATTTCGGTTCCCATCCTTATTAATTTGCTTAATTATTTTGCTCTTTTTAAATATCTTTTGGTAAACAGCTTGTCAGATAATCCGGTATCAAATTCCACGTTTTTTAATTTCATAATAGTGCTGTGCTGTTCTTTTAAATCTTTCAATTCCATTTCTTTAGAAAACCAGTATTTACCGATTTTTTCTATTTTGCGTCGTTCCATTACCTTCCACAAATTTCCGCCTTTATCGTAATATTCTATTTTAAAAGGATAGTAATTATCTTTGCGTACCCACATTTTTAGTTTTCCATAATCTTTTTTAACACCCGGTTTTGGCGTTAATTCAAGAATCCATACTTCGTTATTTTGATCAATCAGTTTGGCGTTATAGTCTTTTGAAAATTCAAAGGAGCTCAAGTCATCGTAAGTAAAATCGGTGCCGGCGAATTTGGTATTTTTTACATGAGAAGCAATGCGTCGTACTTTATGGAAAGCGGGCATATATAAATACTGGACATCATTGGGCAATCCTAAAAAGGCAATTCCTTTCTGGTCCGCCGGAGCGATAAAACGCATGATACGTTTTTCATCGCCCTTTTGCAGAAATTGAGCTATTCGTTGCTTCTGGTTGCCATTTTTGTCAATTAAAATCATCTGCATGGTGGCCTTTTGATCTTTGGGAGCGTTTACCACCGCATCCGCTTTAGCCACAATTTCTTGTGCATTTTGGGCTATTAAGTTACCTGTAAGTAACAAAGCACCTAACATAAGTGAATAAATTCGTACCATGATTCCTCCTTCTATTTTAGACCTGTAAAAATTAATAGTATTGTCAAAAGTTTAGATATTGGATAATTTTTTGCGTTCCATTTTTCCAAAATATTTTCTACTTGTTGAGAAAAATTTCGCCAGGCGTGCTCAGCCCTGCATAAAAGCCACTCACTAATATTATTTTTAACCGCAAGAGTATAAGCTAATTGCGCAACTAACATGCCACCTAATATATCGATAAAGAAATGTTTTTTAGTCAGAACAGTGGAAATAGCAACTATTATTGCCCAAAAAATGGCAATAAGACCAATTTTTTTGTTTGCTCTGTTGACAGCTAAAGCCGTACCAAGAGAAAGGCTTACATGCAGACTGGGAAAGGTATTGTTTGGCACATCCGCTTCAAAACACCATTGTAAAAATCGGGAAGTAAAATCTTTAGCGATAATTTGAGGAGCGGGAAGAGATGCCGGGAAAAAATAGAAAACAGGATAAGTTAATAATTCACTGAATACCAAAATCCCAACAAAATAGATAAACGCCCGTCTCTCTAAAAAAACCGCTGCTAAAAAGATGCCCAAATACAATGACATATACGGATAAACCATCCACGGAACAAAGGGGATCATTTTATCAAAAGAAGTTAACAGATTAATATTATGCGAAACGGCATGCTGACTGACATTATAATAAATAATAGAATGAATTTGATATAGCAGTAAAATTATAACTGCTCGTCGAATGTAATGAATTGTTTTTTCAAAACGAATCTGGATATTTGAACTTCTCATTTTAACGCCTTTTACATTAATTTTTTAACGTTAAATAAAGCTTTTGTAATATCGCCGACGAAACGGGCCTTGGTTATTAGAATAAGTGCCGGTAAAAAGGTAATGGCTCCCAAACTGCTGAATAACATGGTTGTTGCGGTTAGCCAGCCAAAGCGTTGAATGGGAATTAGCTGGGCAAATATCAGAATAATAAATCCGGCAGCCACAGACAAAGCGTTGATTAAAATTGCTCTGCCTGTAGTCGTCAGCGTTTTCTCTAAAGCCCGGGATGGATCTTTGCTTTGAGCAAATTCTTCTTTAAAACGATTGGTGAAATGAATGGAATAGTCAATACCAATACCAATAGCAATGCTGGCTATCATCATGGTTGCGTTATCCAGATGAATATTTAGATATGCCATTAAGGCAAAGTTAAACAACACTGTCAGTATAATAGGTGTAATAGAAATCAAACCTCCGGTAATCGATTTTAATTGAAACATTAATATTATGGTCACTAATACCAGAGCAATGAGTAAACTTTGAATTTGGCTTTTCATTAAACTGGCATCTAATTTTGTGAAAATAACCGGCATACCCGATTGGATAAAATGCACAGAGACGCGGTCGCCACTCAATCCCTGGTTTGCGGCAATGGAACTTGGAACAGCGATGTAGGTTTCATTTAACAACCACAGGTCATCACGCAAATCATCTTTTAGCTTTTGATTGTTCATTGCCTGCGGGGCAAACCGTTTAATTATTTGATCAACGCCGGTCATAATACGCTCGAATTGCCAATACTCATTTAAAATTACAAACAACGAAAAAGCAGTATCATCAATCTCTTCGTCAGTAAAATGTTGCTTACCTGCAAGCTGTTTTTGTAGTATTTTTTTAATACTTTCTTTTTCCAACTTCTGGCCGCTTTTAATTTTTTGGAGAAGGTCCGCGTTAATTCTCTGAATTAGCCTATCATTTTCAATTTCAATTTCTGATTCATTAAAAAAGAAGTCTTCTAATTTGGCAGAAATGTCATCCAATTTTTCTTCGTCAAAATAAACCCTATCCTGGCTATTTATTTTTTGGATTAATTGTTTTAAAAGATCTTTGTTTATATCAGTTTTAATTTTGTATTTTGCAAAATTTGCCAGTATATCTTTTGAAATTTTTTCACTTTTAACATTCAGTACTTTTGATAGATTTTGCTCATTAATTCGAACTACTATCAGTGAAGTATCTATTTGGGATTTGATGTAATTATTAATAATGTTCACCGTTCTGGTCACTTCTTTGGTCTTTACAGTGCCTAAGTTGGCCTGAATAATGCCTTCATTGTTTTCCGCATTAACCAGTTGTTCCATAATGGATTCGCCTTCGATAAAAAACCACAGATTGGTGACCCCCTCGCGGGTTTCGGGGATAGTGTAATGATGGTTCATAACCTTATTCATTTCACAAATTAAATCGGCCACAGATTGTGGTTTGCTTACATAAGGCACGGTTTCCAAAAATTCTTCTAATTGACGCATCTCTTTGAGCACAAAGGGATTTTTAAGATCGCCTTTAACTTCAATCTGAATAGGCGTAGAACCACCAAAGTTCTTTTCCATCATGGTTTCAGCAATACGGATATCCGTATTTTCTTTAAAATATTCAATCATGTTCACTTCTCTGCTAAGTCTGGGCAATCCAATAGCAGAAATGATGATTAAAATAACGGCCACTGTAATAACGAGCTTTTCTTTTTTTAAAACCCCAAATGCCAGTCGGTCTAAAAAATGAACGAGTGCGTTATCTTCCTTACCTTCTTTAGTGCGTTTTATTTTGGGCTTGTTAAAGAATGTCAACAAAGCTGGAATAAAAGTAATAGAAAGAGTTAGAGCAAAGCCAACTCCAATGCCGGTAAACACGCCGAAATGCGTAACGGCTGTTAAATACGATCCTATAAAGGACATAAATCCAATAAGAGTGGTTACACCGGCCAGAATGATCGGAACGCCGACTTCGCTTAACGATTTCCTGATGCAAGAAATTTTATCAGGACATTTATAAATATCTTCCTGATAACGGGCAATCATGTGGATCCCATAAGCGGAACCGACTGCAATCAGTAAAACCGGCATGATGTTAGAAATAATAGAAAGCTCAATGCCCAGGAGAATCATTAAACCCATTGACCAGATAGTGCTGATCACAACCGTTAATAATGGTAAGATGACACCTCGCACCGTGCGGAAGCTAAAGTAGAGCATTATTATTAGCATTAAAACGACTACCGGTACCAGATAAAGCATATCATGGATGATAATATCGTTAACTTCCAGCATTTGCATGGGCAGGCCTGAAAAATAAAGTTTGTAATTACCGGCTTCTTTTTGAGCGATTGATTTTATTTCTTGTGCTACAGCTTGTTTATCCGCATCTTGATTTAGTCTGGCTATTATTAAGGTAATTTTCCCATCTGGTGAGACAATACGTCCATTGTACATATCTTTGGACAGCGCATATTCACGAATTCTTTTTAATTCTTGTGGGTCACTGGGAATGTTATTTTTGTCGATTAATCTGCCAACTTCCAGGCCACCTTCCACACTACGGATATCCAGTACATCGGTCAAGCTCATTACCGTGGCAACACCATTTACTTGTCTGATTTTTTCTGTAAGTTGATTAATCACATTTAGTGTCTGATAATTAAAAACATCAGACGCTTCAACACCAACCATGGCAATTGATGTTCCTGCATACTCCTCTCCGATACGATTAAACAATTGTACGTCAGGGTCATCCTGTCTTAAATAGGAAATGATGTCACTATTGACTTTTATATATTTGAATTGGTAAGCAAAAAAAAGAGTTAATAAAATGACAACACCAATAACAATAATTCGATGTTTAATGATAACATTGGCAAATTTATTCATGCGACCTCCGTTTGTACTTTTAGAACGTATACGTTTTATATTCGAAAAAGGTTCAAAAAAAAATTATCTTCTTTTTTCAATTCCTTTAAACAAGATTCTTAAAAGCGCATCAACCTTTTCAATAATTTCTTCTTTTGTACCTTCCATACTCCATTGATATTCCAAACCTTTCATAGCGGCCACGATTGTTTCGGCAGTTAAGGTAATGTTTTCAATGTCGAAAATGCCGTTTTTTTGTCCTTCATGGAGAATTGTGCTGATCATTGTAATCTCAAAAGCATCATACGATTGGCGCGCTTTTTCAATAAAAGAATAGTGCTTTAAATACTCTTCACGCAAGGCGCTGTAATAATTTGCCAGCTCTTTTATTGCCGTCATTCTGGTGATAATGTAGCTGCGAATTTTTTCTTGAGGTGTATTTTTAGAATTTATAGCTTCGATTAATTTTTCTTTTAGTATCTTACCTTCTTTTTCAACCACTTCTTTAAAAATTGCCTCTTTGCTCGTAAAATAGTAATAAATACTGGCTTTGCCTATGTGGGCCATTTTGGCAATATCTTCGATAGTAGTTTTAGATAATCCAAATTTAGCGAATAAATTTTGAGCCACATCAAGTATCTTTGATCTACGTAAGGCTTTGTCAATCATTGTTAATTATCCTTTTTCGAATATTAAACTAATTTGTTCTAAAAATATTAAAATGAGTTTGAAAATGCAAATTAAAATTATTTGTGATTTGAGGGAAGGAAAAAGATTTCAAAATCATTTATTTTGGGATTTCACTGTATAAAATTATGGCAGTTCCACTAATCAATAATCTTTAATCATTACTGGTGCTAAGGCTGTTACAGAAGGGTATCCGTCCCTGTGAAGTCCCTTGACGTACAGGTTTATTTTGTAGAAGGAAGTTTGTATTTTTAAAGATTTTTAGAATTGGCAGGCAATAACTTTTCAATTCGGAACCGGATAGTCGGGAATTATTTCCATCATCCCGAAAGTAGGCAAAAGGCTCTAAGCCTTGCGGTTTCGCATTACTCACTAAAGTATGAAAGATCGCGCTGCGTTTTTCTCCATAGTGATTGCCCTGGCACTGTAAGAATTTCATAATTTGTGAACGGAACTTAATGTTAAAGAAATGCCCCGAAGGTGCAGAATGTTTATAGCCCAAGCACCGTGCAGCTCAGGGAAAGAACGCCACCACTGCATTATCCCTCGCTGATGGCGCAAATTGACGCAGAGGAGGCCAGGGATAAATATTAAAATTGATCAGTAAAAAGCTGTGTGGATCAGTAGCTAAAAATAATTGCGGTGTAATTTACCGGCGGGGACGGCTTGCGCAGCGGTGGCTAAAAAATTCCGCATGTTGCTATTCCTTCAGATCAAACAGTAGAAAAGGCTATAAAACCGCAGATTATCTGATTAGTTGTTTTTGATGATTAACAGGTTTATCGTTCTGCTCCGAATGCATTTTTTCGATTTCAGCCTTATAGTTCTGCTCAATTACTTTTCTTTTCAACTTAAGAGTGGCGGTATTCCCCTTTTTCTAAGGAAAAGGGCTTTGACAGAAGTTGAAAATTCGAAATACGGTCAATCTTTATTTACGCTACAAGCATTATTGGTTACATCCTCTAAGCGGAGCTAAGGGTAATGAATACGTGGATATTTTAATGCTCGGAACCCGCCTATTTTTGAACGAGCGCCATGCCATTAGTTTCGAATTTATCGAATACGATCGTTGGTCTCATTACCGCGATTACCCCAATTTAAAAGAGAATAATTTTGCCCTGCGCGCCTATTATTCCTTCATTCTTTAAATGATGTTCTTACAGAGCTTCCGAAGAGACGTAGCCGAAGTTCAGACGTTAATTCCCAAAAATTAAAAGCGTAAAATCACTTCAAAGGTTGTAATAGCAGATAAATCTGGGCATCGAAGGGCGCACCGCCTTTGAACTCCGGGCCGGTGTAGTCGTGCAATTGCCGGTACCTGCCTACCAATACTTTTTCCACGGAAACACCTGTAATTTTGTAATGAATGTTTGCCAGAACGGAGTTGAGTTTTTCAATGAAGGGGTGCTTCCCAGCTAAACGGGCTACGTAGGTATTGATGTTTTGCCTGCGGGGGCGCCCTTGCTTTTTCGACCAGGCGGAATCCATCAGAGCCTGGTGGACAATGTAATTTGACAACCAGGGGTATTCTACCGCCCGTCCGATAAAGACAGACGAAAAGCGGTGATTCCTGAAAACAGAGTCATTGTCGGCAACGGCCTGCTGCATCAATTGAAAGAGCTGATCTTGCGGGATCGAACAGTTCTCGGGCGAGATTCTGACGGTCAGTACGTGCCAGCGGAAATCGGCCTGCAAACGGAGAGTACATTCCCCGGAACGAAGCCAACTCAGAGAAAATTCCTGTGCCTGCAGCGGTGAAAACAGCATGAGAACAAGCAGTCCCCAGCGCAGAGAACGATATTTTCCCTTGGACATTTTCGAACCTTTCGCTTCACTGAACTTACACGTAATATTCGTAAGGACGGCCCTTTTACTTGAAGAAATTCCCTTGCCCTTCCCGGCCCTGCCGGCGGATGTCTTTGAAGGCGGAATAAGCCGTGGGGCGTTTTGGGACCTTTCCGCCGTATCGGGGAATCCTTACACTGGCACTTGCAACGGCATTTCCCCGGTGCAGGCGTCTTAAAACAAAAAAGGGCGCTTACGCGCCCTTTTTCTATTGCAGTAAAATTTCATCTGCGTGGTACAAGTCCGAAAACTCGTCGTTCTTGATGGCCGCCGCGTGTTTGCGGCAGGTAGCCAACGCGTCCAGAATGTAACGCTTGGCGATGAAGACCTTACGCGTGTTTTTCTCCGCTTCGTCCAAAAGCAGGTAACCCACGTAAGTGTATCCGTACATTTCCACCAACTCCTTGGCTGCCACGTCCTGAAAATATTTGTCGTCTTTGTCTTCCACATATTTCAACGATTCCAAAAACATTTCCCGCATCTCTTCCAGATGATCGGCCAGCTGTTCCAGCACCCCTTTGTATTGTTTTGTTTTGTGTTCTTCGAAGAATCGTTTGAGAATGTCATTAATAACACCGCCGATGGCCGCCACGATTTGCAATTGCGAAGTTCCTTCGTAAATGTTGGTAATGCGCGCATCACGGGCCAGACGCTCTACGTTGAATTCTTTCATGTAGCCGGTTCCGCCGTGAATCTGCAAAGCGTCGTAGGTAATTTTGTTGGCATTCTCGGTCAAAAAGTATTTAGTCATGGGCGTCAGCAAATCCGAAATTTTTGCCGCTTCCTTAAAACGGGCGCGGGTTTCGGTCGTATCTTTGCCTTCGGCTTTCAGCTTTTCGATTTTTTCTTCCAGACGGTCGCGCAGGTCCACCCATTGCGAAGTGGCGTAGAGTAAGGTACGATCGCTTTCCAGACGCACA
>CAZKGB010000028.1:0-13696 GCA_964551935.1 uncultured Lentimicrobiaceae bacterium
CGGCACAATGACCTTCCTCATTTGGCCACCGACGATTATGTTAAGTTTATTGTAGCTCCCGAAGGGTTTGATGAGGAGATTGTGTTTCTGAAAAACAACAAAACCGGCCGCTGGTGGATGGTGCTGGAATCGAAAAACAAGGAAAACACCAAGTATCGACCCCATCAGTTTATTCCCTGTTCGTATGCCGATTATCAAATGGCTATTAACAACGAACTTCCCGACCGGTGGTGGAAGGTTCAGCAAAAGTTGATGTAAGGGTGGTAGTGTTTTTTTTTGGATGTGAGTAGGGAAACCATACGGACAATGGCAGTTGTGAAGAGAATTTTGGAATTTAAATTGAGTATAAAAGCAGGTTCTGCTGAATGATTCATCACGTAATAATGGAAATTATCAATCATAATACTATTCAATTTAATTGTTCGTTATGAGGTTAATTACTCATTTCAAAAGTTTGTTTTATGGCTTATAATGCTGTCAGATATCCCAAAACCGAAGAATTTTTAAATGTAATAACCCATGGTCTGGGCTTTTTACTCAGTATTGCTGCCTTGGTGTTGCTGGTGGTGTTTGCATCGCTAAAAGGTAACGTGTGGCACATCGTGGGAGTAACTGTTTACGGTGCCAGTTTGGTGATTTTGTACCTGGCTTCTACGCTGTATCACATGTCGCGAAAGCAAACGGTTAGAAACAAGCTCAATATTTTCGATCACTCATCCATTTATGTATTAATTGCCGGCACCTATACCCCGTTTTTATTGGTAACGCTGCATGGCCCGTGGGGATGGAGTTTGCTGGGTATTATTTGGGGATTGGCACTTGGAGGCATCGCGTTTAAAATATTTTTTATCGGTAAACAGGATCTTGTTTCGGCACTGCTGTATGTGCTGATGGGCTGGCTCATTATTGTTGCCATCAAACCGCTAAACGAAAGTCTGGCAACAGGAGGGTTGTGGTGGTTGCTCGGTGGGGGAATATCGTACTCGGTGGGCGCTGTTTTTTATATGATAAAGAAAATTCCATACAACCACGCCATTTTTCATATATGGGTGCTACTGGGAAGTCTGGCCCATTTTGTAGCCGTATTTTTTTATGTGATTCCTTAAACCAAAAGAAGCATTAACGTAAATACCATTCCACCCACCAGAAACAGCACAAAAGTGTACGGAACAATTTGTCTGGCTTTTAATCCGGTTATGCCTAGCAGTGGTAAGGCCCAGAACGGTTGAAGCATGTTGGTCCACTCATCGCCGTAGGCCAAAGCCATAATTATTTTTGAAACAGGAGTCCCCAATTGCCGGGCGGCTTCAACAATAACCGGTCCCTGTACGGCCCATTGCCCACCACCACTGGGAACAAAAAAGTTGACAATACCGGCACTTAATAAAGTAAACAAAGGCAGTGTTGTGCTGTTTGAAATGTTGACAAAAAAGTCGGTAAAAACCAAAAACAGTCCCGAGTATTTCATAATTCCCATGATGCCTGCATACAGTGGAAACTGAATAAGGATACCGGAGGCAGCTCCGATAGACTTGCTAACATAAGCGGTAAAAGTATGAATGTTGGGCGTTAATAAAATTCCAAGGGTGAACAGTGTGAAGTTGATAAAATTAAGATTGATAAAACTCAAATCGCCGGAATGTACTGCCAGATAAATGACTGTAATCAAAAAGGTGAATCCCAGAAAGAATGAAAACCCTTTTGAATAATCAAGTTTTTCAGCACCGGAGATTTCAGGCGGCTTTGTTTTTTCTGCTGCTTTTGATTGGATGTTTACCATGTTGCTCTGACTTTTCTTTGCAAAATAGTACAACACCAATGGAAGTAGCACCAGCAGTAAAATAGTTACAGCAATATTCAACGATGAAAAAATGGTTTCGTTTAACGGGATAACCCCAATCTTATCGGCTAAAAAATGTCCCTGCTCGGCAACTTTTAGTGGTGCCGACCCCGAAAATCCTCCATGCCACACCATCAAACCCGAATAGCCTGCAGCACCAATTAACGGGTAATTGAGCTTTAACTTCCTCTCCGAAAAACTTTCGGCCAGCTTGCGGGCAAAAACAGCGCCAAATATTAAACCCAACCCCCAGTTTAAAAAACTAAACATGAGTGTTAACAGGGTAACCCAAAAAGCCGCGGAAGCCGTTGTAGTTATGCCGGATGATAATTTATTGATAAGGGTATTTACCGGTTTGGTAAGGGCCAGCACATAGCCCAACACCAGTATCAGCATCATCTGCATCGAAAAGGCAAGCAGCTCCCAAAACCCCTTAGCCCAATAGCCGGTTAGGGCAAAAAAATGCGGTTCATTGGTTGTATTGGGGGTAAGCCAAAGCGCCAGAATAAAAGTCAAATAGGTAAGTATTACCGCAATGCTAATAGGAGAGGGTAATGCCTTTTTAAGAGTATTGGTAATGTAAATTATTGCTTTCACATTGGTAACAGGGTATTAAATACCGATAATTTTTTTTACCTGTTTAAAACAATCTTTCCATTAGAACGCTGATTTCCGGTGGTTATCTGATAAAAATAAACACCTGCTTTAATATCATTTGCAGCATTCCATTGAAGTTGTGTTTCTTCTTGTGTTGAGTTTACTGTACGTGTGTAAATAAGTTTTCCCTGCAGGTTGTAAATCTGTAACCTTACCGGATTAGCGGTTGTGGTTGTAACTTGAAAATGCACAATGTCGTTAAACGGGTTTGGGTATGCAGTAACACCTGTTTCTCTCATCATGTTTGTCTGAACATCGGTCCAAATATAGGTAACACCAAAGAAGCTCAGTATTTCAGCAAGATAACCCGTTTTATTACAATAGGTGTTATCCATCAAACCGCCAAACTCAAACGATGAACCAACAGTACGATAAGCACTATCGGCATAAGCCACGGTAACATCATAACCGGCGTTGGTATTTGATAAGATGGTGAAAGCTTTATCGATGGGGGCAAGGTGATCGATGTAATTGTTGTTTCCCTGAAAGTCGAATGAAAAGCCTTCCATAAAGGTTCCGTCAGAACCTGTAACACTATAAAGATCACCACTGCCGTCCGCAAGCCCGTCAATAAAAAACAGGGGATGAACCGGAGTCGGGTCGTTGTAAGCCCAGGTATCTCCACCTTCCATATAGAGTCTTCCGCCGGCATTTAAATAATCCGCCAACAATTGTCCTTCGTCGTTGGTTAAAATATAGTTGTCGCTATAGGTGCCAAGTAAAACAAATACAGCTTGGTAATTACCAAGGTTTGTCGGTATCTGACTCGAAGTATCTGCAGAAATCGAAAGTTCATCGAGACAAGCCATGAGGCTGTCTTTTGACAGGGTGGGAGCCAGCTTAACAATCATGATGGGACGTTGTCCCACCACCATCGAAAACTGATCTGTTGCCGAAATGCCATAGTCAGCATTAATATTCATGGTAAACCAGGCATCATATCCCAACGGGGTATCACCATCGGCAGTTATGGTATAGGTAGCCATTGTGGTGTCGCCGGCAGCCATGTTTCCATAATTCATGTTGTTGTTGGCAATCGAAATCCAATTACCATCGCCGCTAAGCAATCCGGTAACATTATAGGCTTCGGATGAACCTGCGTTAACGAGGTACACATTCAAACCGGCTGTTTCCCCCGGATCGAGTTTTCCGTTTCCATTACCGTTGCCCGTGGTATCAATAACTTTATAACTAAGATATTGTAAATTGGGAGCATGTGCCGTAACCGTAAACATCATGTTGTAAGTTTGACCCGATGTGTCTTGCGCTTCCATCGAAAACACCAGCGGTGTCATATCGGGAACCGAATCGGCCAGCGTAAACCGGTATCCGTTATAAATTCCAACGGTGTCGTCAACAGCAATGGTTCCGTAATTTTCGGTGGTGTCGGTAAGGGTAAGATAGGGACTGGAAGTTGAAATGTTAGCGATAACATCTACCGCATTCTCGGTTCCATTGTTGGTTAAAAAGGCTGTTAAAAGGATGTCTTCGGTATAATCAGCCATTTGGTTGTTGTTTCCCAACGAATCGTTAAGCGTGTTGTACGCATAAGAAATATAAGGGCCATTGCTTGAAATAATTGGAATGGTATCGATGCTTGGAATGTGATTGTATGCAATGACAACCAAATTGGCATCGCCAATACTGTCCAGACCGGGATAAAAAACAAGCGTTGCCGAGCCGCCCGATACCGTAGCCGAACCCAATATTTCATTCCCCATGCTCAAGGTAGCAAGGGCACCTTCTACCGGACAACTAATGGTCATTGTCATATCACCAATCGAAAGGGTTGCAGGATGTGTAACCGCCAAATTCTGTGGTACTGCTGTTCGCAGCATCAACGACGGGTCGCCAAAGATGGTCCAGGTATCTGTCATTTCGTAGCCGCCTGATCCATAGGTGTCGTTCATCTCCATACATCCGTTCATAGTAACCCCGCCAAAAGTCCGTTTAATGTTATCAGGATAGGTCTCTACCAAAATATCGTCCATGGCATCCTGCCCGCACATGGGAGGATTCCAGCTTTGGTTAATGGTTGACATGATGGTGCTAATAGCACCGGTGGGATTGCCAAAACTGTCTTCGGCGCGCATCCAGGCTTCAGCAAAGCAGGTGGTATTTACAAAGTTTCCGTTTACACAAGCTACCGAGAAAATAAAAGGAAGGTTTCCTGCATTGGTAAGATTGTTTATATCGGAGTTGCTAAAATTGGTAGTTCCCCAGCTGGTAGTACTTCCGTGTCCGCAATAGTTTATAATGGTAACACCGTCGTTTACGGCAGCCGAAACATCGGATGGGCCGGGATTACCGGGAGCATCGTTCCCGCCTTGCGAACCATCGTACAATTCGTAATCGTAAACATAGGTATAGGGGAGTAGTTTGTTCTCCTGAATGTTTCTGATATGCTCCCAGTCATATTCATTATCATCTCCCGGTCCTTGGTCGGAACCAATACCCAGCGATTGTGTGAACCAGGTGGTATCAGACATCTCAGGGCTTTTTTCATAATCTACCATACGGGTAACCTGGGTGGTAACCTGCTCTTCTGTTTCAGCCGAAAATCGTCCGCAAAACAAGTCCGGATAGTGGTCGTTACCTACCACATAAGTATAATCGTTGTCCGAATCGTTACCGCTGACAACACTGGAAGGAACCTGAGCGGCATCACCTACCAACAGCAAAAAAGTAAGGCCTTTATTGTTATAATAATCGGCAACATACTGTTTGATGGCGGCAGCATTACCAATGGTGGCCACATCTACCATCTCAACGGGAGTTCCCGATTGTATTTTCCAGGTTATAAACGGATTCATCTCATCCATAAAATCACCGTATGAAATAATAAGCATGTTGCCGTGTTCGTCCACCGGCGTGTAATCGCGTGAAGTGTTGTAGTTTAAAAAGTGGGTTTTGTAAATGTTGTTAAAACGGCTGTCAACCTTGGTTAACGGCGAGATGCGGTTTAACGGATTGATTTCGGCTGCACCTGATTCGGAAACTTTAACTTTAATATTGTAATAAACTCGAAGAGTTTTGGTAACAGGGTTGTATTGGAAAGGATAAATCCAAACGGCTTCGCCACGATAGTCGCGAACGATGTAAGGTTCGTTAAGCCTTGCCAGGTTTCCCGGATAGTTGCCGTTGTTTTGATAAACAGTACCATATTCGTAAGGAACACCGGCCGGGTCAATATCGCGGTATAAGTTTCCTTTGGAAGGGGCGATGAGTACATTTTGAAACTCACGGTACTGCGATGAAACCACCTCTACTTTCATTTTTGAAAGGTCAGGAATAATGAGTGAAGTTGAAATGTAGGGTAAATCAGGTGCCCCTTTTTCAAGGTTTCTCACATGGTTTCTCAAATCGATAAGCCAGGCATCTCCCCTTGGTGTTTGTACCTCCGATTTCCAAAATCCCTTAACCGAAACATTGACTATCGACTCTGAATCATTGGATGATTCAAGTGCTGTAACCGGTTTTGAGGGTGTTGAAGAGGTTACTTTCACCCACTGAGAGGAAGCCATGCTTTGCAACCCAAACAGGGAAAGCATCAAAATGTAAAAATATTTCATCGTTTTGTACTTTAAATATCCTAAAAAAGCATTAGGAATCATTTTAGAATTCTACTTTGTAATGACAAGTTTTCCTGTTTGAATGTTGTCTCGAGTTGTTAATTCAACTGAATAAATACCGTTTTTCAGGTTTGATACGTTCAAATTAATTTTGTTTTGACCGGTTCTTATATTTATCGATTGTTGAATTACCACTCTTCCGGCCATATCGTAAATAACCAGATACGAATCTCCCGCATCAACACTGTAAAACGATACCGATAAGCGTGTGGCGGCCGGGTTGGGATAGAGTGTCAGGCTTGGGTTCATTTCCTTGTTTTCTTTGGTTCCCGTCCATATATACGAAACATCAAAAAAGGAAAGTATTTCAGCCATAAAACCTGCTTTATTACAAGTTTCGTTGTCGGTTAGTCCACCAAATTCAAAAGTGGCGCCAACGGTTTTATATGTGTTATTAAAAAAACTTACCGCCGTATTTTGCAAAGGAGAAGTATTAATCATAAGTAGCTGGGCAGAATCGTCGGGGTCAATTTCATCGATGTAGTTATTGGCTCCATTGTAAACAAAACTGTAATTATTCATGAAGTTGTTTTCATCTCCGGCAACCACGGATAAATTATCGGAGCCGTCGTCAAGGCCGATAATATGAAACATGGGATGCACCGGAGTGGGTGAATCGTATGCCCAGGTGTCGCCACCTTCCATGTAAATACGGCCTCCGTTGTTCAGAAAGTCGGCCAGTTTGGTTCCGTCTGCATCATTAAGCACGTAATTGTCGCTGTAGATACCGAGGCAAACAAAAGCACATTTGTATTCGTTGAGGTTGTCGGGAATAGCGGAAACAACATCAGAGGGTGTTGAAAGGATATCAAGGCATTGAACCATTGAATCGGGAGAGATGGTTGTGCCGGCTAAATCAATAATTACAACCGGTTTCTGACCGATAATAATGTCGAAACTATCGGCTCCGCTGATGTTGTTGTCGGCAACCCAGTTAAAATTAAACACAGCAGTGGTAGCATCCGGCGTGTCGGGATCAGCCGTAACGCTGTAAGTTTCTACCCGGCTTGAATCAGGCTTGAGGTCGCCATACGAAACCGAAGGGTTGTTGATGGTAACGTATTCGTTACCCGATGAAAGTAATCCCAATACATTGGTAGCTACCGTAGTTCCTGTATTTTTCATGGTGATAAAAAAATCGGCGGTTTCACCCGGATCGAGTTTGCCGTTTCCGTTTCCTGTTGAGTCGTTAATCGACCATGATTCCATCATAAGGTTGGGAGCATGAATCATTTCGTTAAAGGTTGATTCGGAGGTATCATTATTATAAACAGCCGACAGTTTAAAGTTAATGATGTGGCCGTTGGGAGCATCGTTTGAAACGGCAATTTGGAAAGCATCTGCCATTAACACCGAATCGTTGGCAGCGATAAGGCCATAATTTTCGGTACTGTCTTCCAGCGTAACGTAAGGATCGTTATTGACCGAAAGGGTAACCATAACGGAGTCGGCATCGCCATCACCCACATTTTCCATGGAAACGGAGAGGGTTGCCTCTTCACCAAAATCAATCTGACCGTTTCCGTTACCGGTAACAGTGTCGTTAACCCAATGATACTGATAGGTAACAAAAGGCCCGCCGGCCGGAATTACCTGGATGGTTGAAATGTAAGGTTGGTAATTCTGGGCTGTAATTACGATGTCAGCAGTACCGGGTGAGGTAAAAGGATCAAAAGTCAGGGTGGCATTTCCCAGGGAGTCGGCTTGCGCGGCAGTTTTTAAAACACCGGCCATCGACAGCGCTACATAAGCATAAGGGGCTGCTGTAACCGAAATTGAATTCATGCCTATTATAATTGATGTTGGTGCGGTTACTGCCATGGCGTCGGGAACTGAGTAATAAATCATCAACGATGGGTCTCCCATCAGGTTGTAAATATCCCAGTAGTATTGCTCTGCGTTGGAACCACTTTCCGATACGGCAAAGTTACCGGCAAACACATGTTGATCCATGGTGGTATACCAATCGGCATAGGGTTCGCCATGGTCGTGCCAGGCGCGGTCGTAATTGCCCAGCCCGGTTTGTTCGTACGGGGGAGGGTTTTCGCTAATGGTTCCTACTCCTACGCCAAAATAGTAGTCCTCATCCCAGTAGGTACTATTGGAGCCACCTATGTAACCCAATGCTCCTTTGTTTTGAGCGCGAAGAAGTTCTTCGGCAAAACAATCGGTTTGAAACTCGCTGGTAGAACAACAGTTACCAATAAGCAATCCGTATTTATCCTGATTTTGCAGTGTTGGAATATCGGAAATGGTAAAAGAGGGGTCGTACCATCCGTTGGGACTTCCATGGGCGGTATAGTTGGCATATGAAACGCCATCGCTAATGTTTTGGATAATGGCAGCTGATTGGCTACCTGAATTTGGGTAGAGATAGGTGTTCGAAAAAATATTATGGGCTTCGTTAAAATAGTTGATGGTTCCGTAATTAATCTGACCGTTGCCCCAATCGTTTCCATGGTCGCCATCCATTCCGGCAATCATTACTACCGTATCGAGGTAAGCCGGATCGGGCATGGTGTACTGTTCGTACTCCAAAGTTTTGTCGATGTAAGGCTGCAATTGGGTTGTGGTTTCGGCTGAAAATCTTCCGTAGTAGAGTTCCGGGAAAAGGTCGTTGGTGTATTCGCAACTGTTACGGTCGGTTACGCCGTCTCCGTTGTTCCACACATCTACCTGCGCAATATCGCCTACAAACAGCGCAAACGACGGTGCAGGGTCTTCGGTTGTTCCAAAATTGTAAAGGTTTTCAAGCCAGGCTTTTATATTTTCTTTGGTGTTTCCTATCACATCGGTATAGCCAACCACTACGTTAAATCCTTTTTTTGTTTTCCATTCGATAAAAGGTTGTAGTTGCTCTTCAAACATGCGGTCGGAAACAATGGCATATTTTACGGGGTAATGCGTTAGTGTATCGCGTGATACAGGCCCGGAGTAGTTAAGAAGCTGCTGGTAGGTAGCCTCAAAGTAGGGTGAATAGTAACGCTCTTTCAGCCGGTTGGTTTTGGCCAGGTTTGCCCCTTTAAAAGTAATTTCAAAACGTAGGTCTTCGTAAACACGAAGGGTGTTTTTCACGGGGTTATATTGTATGGGGTTTATGTTAATACGGCCAATTCTGACAGCACGCATTTGGCCTAACACATCCACCGTAACAAGTTCTGATTGCGTAAAAGTATCGGTTTTGTAATTCTCTTTATTCCAGAAAAATTCAGTGGAGTTTCCGCATTTCGATTGAGGGCCCTGGCATGGTATCAATTTATAAGGAATACCGTAGTTGCCAAGTTTGTACTCTTTTAAGGTGTATCCTGTAATGGTAACTACAGGGGTTGCATCCTGTGGTATCTCAATGAGTCGGCCTCTAACCGGCAGTTCGGGATTTCCAACCTGTTGCGATTTGGCGTAATGGTCGACCTGAACACGAGCAAAAGTTCCTTTTTCGGTTTCAACAAAAACAAACTTCATAAAACCAACAGTGTTGGTAAGCCGGAGTTTTACGTCTGTTTTTCCGGTTAGCACCAACGAAGGTTTTCCGGTATTATTTGTTTTAATGGTGCGTGAAGTTGCCGAAACGGCAAATAAGCCAAACAATGTAATTAACAAGCTTTTGGCTAAAAAAATGTAGGATATTTTCATATTAAAATAATTATAAAAAAAAACAAAAGTAACAATATAATTAGGATTGACAATTGATGGGTTATTCTCGTTGTATTGTAGAGCAGTAAGAGGGTGTATTTGGAACAGGTATAAATAAGCAGGGTGATGATTCGGGAGGTGAAACGGGACGATTAAAGTTCGTTTTCCACCTCTTTTGATACCGTCATTTTTACTTCCTTGAGGCGATTTTCCGAAGCAGCCGTAACTTCAAAAATAAAGGGTGTAATTTCAATAATTTCACCTTTCCGGGGAATGCTTTCGTGGTAGTGCAGTATAAATCCTGCCAAGGTTTCATACTCTTCCGACTCCGGAATGTTAAGGTTGTATTTTTCGTTCAGGTAGTCTATTTCGAGCCGTGTTGAAAAGTGAAATTGGTTTTCGGATAGTTGTTCTTCTTTGTCGGTGTCAGTATCGTACTCGTCCTCAATTTCGCCAAAAATTTCTTCAATAATGTCTTCCATGGTAACAATACCCGAAGTGCCGCCAAATTCATCTACCACGATAGCAATACTTTTGTGGTTTTTAATAAAAACGTTGAGCAGGTCTTTGGCGGCCATGGTTTCCGGAAAGATGTCAACCTTGCGGATTATCTTTTTCAGGTTGGAAGGGTGTGAAAAGATATCGTAGGCATGCAGGTATCCAATCAGGTTATCGATATCACCCTCGTAAACCATAATTTTTGAGTGGCCGCTGGTGATAAAGAGTTTAACTAATTCATTGATATGGGTATCAATATCTACCGCTACAATTTCGGTGCGAGGAACCATGCAGTCGCGAAGCTTAACATTTTTAAATTCCATGGCGTTTTGAATCATCTGGATTTCCTGGGTATTTTCTTCTACCTGTTCGGGTTGAAAATCCTTAATGTATTCGTCAAGGTCAACGGCACTAAAGGTGTAAACTTCATCTTTCAGCTTAATTCTGAATATTCGTTTCAACAGAAATTCCGAAAAGCCGATGTAAAGGATAATGAGCGGATAAAACAGGACGTAAAAGAGCCAAACGGGAAGGGCAAGAAATTTTAAGATGGCGTTGGGGCTGATGCGAAAAAGTATTTTAGGAATAAATTCGGCAACGATTAAAATAAGGAGGGTTGATAAAACGGTTTGGGTAATAAGGACAAAAAACTCGGTATTAATAGCTGTCGGAAGGAGAGAGGAAATAGGTTCTTCTAATATTTTGGCCATTACAATTCCGTATCCTACCAGGGCGATGTTATTGCCCAGCAGCAGGGCACCGATAAAGCGGGAAGGGTTTTTATAAAATTGTGCCAGGATACGTGCCGAAGAGTTATTGTTTTTGATGTCGAGCTCCTGTTTCAGTCGGTTAGAGCTGACAAAGGCAATTTCGAGGCCGGAAAAAAAACCTGATAAAACCAGGGTTATCAATACGATGATATAGTCGGTGTTCATTAAGGCAAAGTTAAAAAATCCTATGATTAATTTCCGCTGTCTTCAGTTTCAATCTCTGATTTTTGGATATTATAAATTTTACGTTGGCTAAAATCTTCTTTTGCTTCCAGACTGTCGCCAAAAATAAGCTTGTCGGGAGCAGAAATTTTTACAAACGAACGGGCGTAAATCATCTTTTTCCGTTGATCCCAGTCGAGGTTTTCGGTGTTGAGTTGCTCGTGTGTTTCAAAGTTTTTAACTACTACGTCGTTGCGGGCTCTCAAGTATTTTTTTCTGGTGTAGTTAATGCCATAATTGGCACGGATGAAAGCTTTTTTTGTTTCATTTTTATCGTACATATACACGGTAAAGCCTTTTGGGAACTCGGTGTACGACTTTTTTCCGTCGTATTTTATCATCACGGGAGCTTTAAGGATTACCTGTAGTAAACCGGAGTCGGTTCTTATGTATTCAATGTCGTAGGCTGTAATTCCGGCAATGGTATCGTCGGCCGTAATTTTTTTAATGGTTTCAATGTTGTTTTCACACGAAAAAAGCACCATCCCGACAAAAATCAGGACAATGCTTTTTATGAAATTTTGAACCATTATCAAGAAAATTAGTTACTGTTTCGCCGATCTGGCAGTGGTTTTCTCATTAATCCAGCAGCCAACGGTATAGGGGTCGCCATCGGAGATATTGTAGAAAAACATAACCTCTTTGGTTGGAAAGTGTTTTTGATAGGCCGAGATAAGTTTGCTCATCGATGCAGCCATATCAGGTTCCACTTTTTTTGCTTTTTTGTATTTATCTACAGCAGCCCAGTAAGCAACCAGTTTGGTTAAGTCATTGTTGCCACATTTAGCGGCACTGGCAGCATATAAATCGCCAATAAATGCCCAGGGAGCCCCTTTTTGGGAGTTCACTTTGGCTGCTTTCAATGCCATTTCACGGGCTTTTTCGTTGTTGTTTTTATACTTGTATATTTGTGCTAAATACATGTAGTCGTCGTAAACTTTATCGGGGTTTTCCATGGTGGTTGCCTGTTTACAATATTCCAACGCTTTATCGTATTTTTCGTTTTTAAGATAAAGTTTACCAATAAGAAATGCCGATTCAGGTGTTGGTTCGGCCGAGTGCAGGTTTACCACGGCATCCAGATAAAGTTTTGATTCAACACATTTTTTATCGTCAAGAATTGAAGTGATTTTTTTCAGCAGGTCAACGCTATCAGGATATTCGTCAAACTTTTTCTGATAAATACGCACCAATACATCGCAAGTGGCAAAAGGTTCGAACATACTTTCCAGCGATCCTTTTACGTTTTCGTTTATCTCAACTTTTTTGGCATTGCCGGCGGCTTTGTATCTATTAATGTTGGCATCAAGATAGTTGCTGATTTCATCGTAGGCGTCAACCACTTCCGAAGGGTCGGCTTCGCCATTTTGAGCCATACGGGTTAAGGCCCTGAAGTAGTAGATATAAACAGCTCCTTTGGCTTTGTCTTTTTGCATATCAATTGCCTGACTTAATACCTTATAAGCCTCTTTGTATTCTGAAGGGCGATATTTATAAATAGCTACTCCTTTATTTCCCATAATTTTACCTACCTGGTCATGTCCCTTGTAAGTAGGAAAATATTTCATTCTTTTATCGTACACCATTAGCAAAGTATCGATAAGTTTCTCTTTCATGGCAGCATCTTTTTCGTTTTTAATACGATACTCCATAATTTTCACGCCGTGAATAAGCATATTCTGGCTTGAGCGCGGGCAGTTGTTAAATACGTAAATCCAGGGTTTAATGGCGTCGTTAACCACATCGCTTTTATACCTGCTTTGTTTCCAATATTTGTAAGGTTCGATGTATAACGACAGGTTTGTAATACATTTAATACTGTCTTTTCCATATTTTGGTTCTTGTTGCTGTGGAACCAGTTTGTCAAACCCGGAGGTGTTAAAAGCAAACAAGTTAAGCCCCGCTCCTAAAACCAATAACAATAATAATACTTTAGCTTTCATAACACATTATATTAAAAAGTAAATCAATTTATTTATATTTTCTTTTATAAAACCATTGTTCGTTTATTGACAACCCGAGCGAGAAGTTTACAAAACTTTCACGCAGTAAGCCAAAGTTGGTTGTTCCTCTGCTTCTGTATTCAGCACTTAAACTGATAGTGGTTCTGCTTTTCCTTACAGGGAATTCTGTTCCAATACTTATGCCAAACTCATTGAGTTGATGTCCTCGTAAGGTTAAATACGATAATCCATAATGTAAACCGGCACGATAGGTCATTTTTTTAAACAGGGGTGATAGCGTAGTGTGTACAGGCGTGTATTGTCCGCCAAGTGATACTTTCCAGGTGTTGCTAATGGAGTCAGAAACGCCAAAAGATTTATATTTTTCCCATTGCTGGTATTCAAAATCAAAACCGGTCAACAAGATACCCTTACGGGAATATGTCATGCCAAATCCTGTTCGCATTGGAATTACAACCGAGCCCTCTTCATCAGGGATGT
>CAZKGB010000029.1:0-13615 GCA_964551935.1 uncultured Lentimicrobiaceae bacterium
ATGGTTGCATTAACCGGCTCATTGACAACAGCATCCTCACTGTTAATGAAAAATCTTTGAGCAGATGTAGCTTCTGTTTTTCGTACAATAAGGATATCGCGGTCGATAAGCAACTCAAAATGATCCGAAAAAAAGTGCTTTCCCACCGATTTGGATTGAAAAGCATTAAAAATTTTACCTGTTTCGCTCCGCGGGAAACCGTACTCTTTTAGCAAATAGTAAAACCACAAGCTGCCCGGCAAACCGGATGGCGGCTCACCAGGCTTCATCAGGATGCTGTTATTTTTATTCTCACTCATTCTGCTTTTTTCGCGGTTTAGCAACGCCTCCAATACAAGGGCGTCCTCTTTAAGATTATCCAGACTTTTAAAAACGGGGGCAAAGCTGCCGGAAATCTTTTGTATTTCGGGTAGCAGTTGATGCCGGATTTTATTTCGAAGATATTTCAACGAACTGTTGGACGAATCGTTACGCCAGGCAAGTTGGCTAGCCCGGGCGTAATCTTCAATTTGCCTACGGGTAGCAAACATCAACGGCCGGATATAGATATCCCGCTGCATCGGTATCCCTTTTAAACCTTGCAATCCTCCGCCTCTAAACAGGTTAATAAAAAATGTTTCGAGGTTATCATCGGCATGATGGGCTATGGCCACTCTGCTAAAATTTTCCTCTTTCGATATCTCTTTAAAAAAATCATATCTCAAATCACGGGCTGCTTCCTGAATGGTAAGTTTATGTTGTAAGGCATAATCGTGTGCGGAGCATTGTTTAACAAAAATCGGAACACCGTACTTTTCGGCCAGATTTCTGACAAATTTTTCATCTTCCTCCGATTCGTTACCACGCAATTTAAAATTGCAATGGGCAATAGCCGTCATGTATCCCGCCTTAACAAGCAGGTCGAGCAACACAACCGAGTCCACTCCGCCACTCACGGCAACGAGCAATTTTTCTCCGCTATGGCAGAGATGGTTCTTTTTGATGTATTTTTTTAATGAATCGAGCACGGCGCAAAGGTAGCAAATTAGCTAAACGGTTGGTTTGCTTTTCTCTCGCGACAGCGTTGAAATGGTTGTCTGAAAAAAGTAAATCCCTATCTTTGAATCATGAAGATTACCGACCACTTAAACCGGACTGTTATTTTAAAAAGCAAGCCCGAAAGGGTTGTTTCGATGGTTCCGTCTCTTACCGAAACACTGGCCGATTTGGGGCTGGCAGAAAATTTAGTTGCCGTAACCCGTTTTTGTAAATACCCCAGTAACGTGGTAAACACCCTTCCAAAAATTGGTGGCCCGAAAAATATCAATCTTGAAAAAATAGTCGATTTAAAACCCGATTTAGTCGTGGCCGTGAAAGAGGAAAACAGTAAAGAACAAGTATTAGCTCTTGCGGAGCATGTTCCCGTTTTCGTATTTGACATCAACACGTTAGAAGACTCGTTTGACATGCTTCAACTACTGGGCACTATTTTCGAAATCCAAGAAATTTCAGCGCAATGGATTAAGCGTATTAAAGAAAAACTTGAAATTTTAAAACCTCCGGTTGTAGCAGAAAAAACCCTCTACATGATTTGGAAGAAACCATGGATGGCTGCCGGAAAGTCAACCTTTATCGGTTCTATGATGCAGGTTGCCGGGTTTAACAACCTCCTCTCGGGGAGGTACCCGGAAATTAGTGAAAACGAAATGTGTAAAGCGGATGCCATTTTACTTGCTACGGAACCCTATCATTTTAACGAAAACGACAGAAAGCAATTACAGGAAATGTTTTCCGGTACAAGAGTAATCATTGTTGATGGTGAAATGTTTACCTGGTATGGTACGCACATGCTTAAAGCCTTTGACTATTTTACAAGTTTCAGACAATAAAAAAACGGAGACAGCCGGCAACCATCTCCGTTTTCCTGATCGTAAAAAAATTCTCTTAGCTTTTTTGAGCATCCATAACGGCAATCATTACCATATTAACGATTTCGTCAACGGAACTACCCATTTGAAGCACATGAACCGGTTTGTTCATTCCGTTTAATATTGGCCCTATTATCTCGAAGTCAGTAAGTTCACCCAACAGTTTATAAGCTGCATTCGAGGCAGCGAGGTTGGGAAAAATCAGAGTATTTACTTTTTTACCAAGGACTTCTGAGAATCCAAAATTCTCTTTCATCAGCTCCTGATTAAGCGCGACATTAACCTGCATCTCACCATCTACTTTTAAATCGGGATATCTTTCGTGGAGCAGTTTTACTGCCCGGCGCATACGATTTGGAGAATCGCCGTTTACGGAACCGAAATTTGAGTAGGATACCATGGCAATAACCGGATCAATATTAAAACGTTTAACGGCTTCGGCGGTTTGGACGGTAATTTCAACCAGCTCTTCACAAGTGGGTTTTTGATTTACCGTGGTATCACTCAAAAACAGCGGGCCCTCTTTGGTGTTAATAATATGCATCGCCGAAACAATATTTAAATCGGGTTTTCTGCCAATAATTTCCAACGCGGGGCGGATGGTACTTGGATAACTTCTTGTCATTCCGGCAAGAACAGCATCGGCAACTCCAGTTTCAACAAGCATAGGAGCATAGTAATTTTTATGGTGCATGTACTCATTGGCACCTGAAAACGAAAGCCCTTTACGTTGCCGCTTTTTATAAAGAATTTCTGCAAATTCTTTTCTTCGATTTGTTTCCAATTCGCATTTCGGATCAATTATCTGAATTCCATCAAGTTCAAGTTGATTTTCCTTAATAATTTCTTCAATTTTTTTTCTGTTTCCCAAAAGAACAGGGATGGCCAGTTTTTCGTTATGAACGATTTCAGCTGCTTTAAGAATATTGTAGTGGTCGGCATCCGACATGACAATTCTCTTAGGTGCTTTTTTTGCGGTAGCTTTCATTTGACGTTTCAACGGATTTGACAACCCCATTCTTTTTCGCAAAGTTTCTTTGTACCGGCTCCAGTTATTAATAGGGTTTTTGGCAATTCCCGATTCCATGGCAGCTTTAGCCACAGCAGGAGCTACTGTTTCTATCAATCTGGGATCGGTAGGTTTTGGAATAAGATACTCTTTCCCGAATCTGAGATTATGAACACCATACGCCAGGTTTACCTCTTCAGGAACCGGTTGTTTGGCTAATTCCGCCAAGGCTTTAGCGGCAGCAAGCTTCATTTCTTCGTTAATTTTAGTGGCCCTTACATCCAATGCTCCGCGAAAAATAAACGGAAATCCCAATACATTATTAATTTGGTTTGGATAATCGGAGCGGCCGGTAGCCATAATAGTATCAGGACGGGCGCTCATGGCTTCGTCGTACGAAATTTCAGGTACCGGGTTTGCCAAAGCAAAAACAATGGGATTGGGTGCCATCGTCTTCATCATATCCTGCGTAAGCATGCCTCCAACCGACAACCCTAAAAACATATCGGCACCAACAACGGCCTCTTTAAGGGTGTGAACAGGGCGGTCAGTAATAAAAGGTTTTTTTGTGTCGTTTAAATCGGTACGATCTTTATGGATTACCCCACGGCTATCGCACATAACAATATTCTCTTTTTTGGCACCTAAAGCAAGGTACAACTTGGTACAAGAGATAGCGGCAGCACCTGCACCACTAACCACTATTTTAATGTCCTCAATATTTTTACCCAACAGTTCGAGCGCATTTATCAATCCTGCCGAAGAGATAATGGCGGTACCATGCTGATCGTCGTGCATCAACGGAATATCGAGTTCCTCTTTGAGGCGTGTTTCTATTTCAAAGCACTCCGGAGCCTTGATGTCTTCCAGATTAATGCCTCCAAAGGTGGGGGCTATGGCTTTTACTACCTCGATAAATTTATCGGGGTCTTTTTCGTTGACTTCAATGTCGAAAACATCCACATCAGCAAAAACTTTAAACAACAAGCCTTTGCCTTCCATTACCGGTTTACCGGCTTCAGGCCCTATGTTACCAAGGCCTAAAACGGCTGTACCGTTTGAGATAACTGCCACCAGGTTACCCTTGGCGGTATATTTATACACATCTTCCGGCGTTTTTTCAATAGCCAGACATGGGTCGGCTACCCCGGGAGTGTAAGCTAGTGATAAATCACGTTGTGTTGAATAGGGTTTGGTAGGAATAACTTCTATCTTGCCCGGACGTCCCAATGCATGATAATTAAAGGCGTCCTTTCTAAATAATTTGTCCATTTTAACAAGTTTTAAAATTGCGGCAAAGTTAAATACAATTAACTGACATATTCAAAATATTTGACGGTAATAGTAAGCTGTATCTGCTTATTTATACTACTTTAACATACTGATACTATTGTTCTTTTTTCACAAGATGATAACTTTGCATCCATGAAGCATTTAACAAATTTATTGGTGGTTGGGGGTACCGGTCGCAACCTTGGGAAAACCACGTTGGTAGAAATGTTGATAAAACAATTTCACCGTCAAACAGGATTAATAGCATTAAAAACCTCCATGTTGCTACCGGATGAAGAGTACCTGCATGGCCATCACAAGCTTATTAAAGCTGATGAATTTGAATTGGTGGAAGAAAAAGACCCGTCGGGGAATAAGGATAGTCAGCGGTATTTAAAGGCGGGAGCCGCAAAATCGTACTTTTTAAGCACGGGAGAAAACGCTATCAACAGGGCCATGGACTATTTTTGGAGAAAAACCGGAAATGCCACACCGGTTATTGCCGAATCGAACGTACTCCGTAACTATTACATTCCGGGATTGTTTATCATGGTAAAAGGACAGCAACCGGCAAAGCCTCAGGCAAAAGCACTGTTGCAAACAGCCGATGTTGTAGTTCCAGAAATGGAACTTGATTTTTTTAAACGGGTTATTTACGGCCTCAGCATCGTCAATGGATGTTGGGTTTATAAAGAGGGAACTACATAAAAAACTTCGGAGGGGCTGCCTTGGCAGCCCCTCCGAAGTAAATAACATAAAACAATCTTACGAATTGGCCGAGCCTTTTTTGTCCAGCATCAAAATCTGATTGGCTACAATTTCGGTAATGTAATGTTTTTGGCCCTCTTTATCTTCCCAGGAGCGGTTAACAAGTTTTCCTTCAAGAGCAATTTCTTTCCCCTTTTTCAGGTAATCGGCAGCTACTTTAGCAGTGCCACCCCAGGCAACAATATTGTGCCATTGGGTTTCCTGCACCCGCTCGCCATTGGCGTTACGGTAGTTTTCTGAAGTAGCCAGCGAAAAGCGGACTTTCATTTTTCCGTTGTCAAAAGTTGTTGTTTCAGGGTCGATGCCCAGACGTCCGATCAGATGTACTGAATTTTTTAAAGATGTCATGATAGTAAAAATTTAAATGGTTAAATAATATGAATATCGACTGCAGATTGCAGATCTTACATTTAAGATTTATTGATGAAATGTAGAATTAAGATTTTTGGTCGCAGTATTAAGGCTGGTAACAAAAATTGAGATTAACTCGTTGTTTTCCTCTTTTGCGGTTATTATTGCTTGCTCATGTTTGAACAAATTACTTCGATGAATTATTTTCAGGCTTACAAAAGTTTCCCTTAGTTCTTTAAGGATGACTTTCATTTTATGGATAAAATTCTTGCGCGATTCGGCAGCTTGAGCTTCGCCATAATTTAATGAAACAGAAGTGCCGGATCGGACTATTTGCCCTGACAAATGTTTGCCTGCTTTTGAATCCGGTATTTCATCATTGACTATTTTAATAATTAATACTGAGAAATCAATGAGTCGTTTTTCTAAATCAAAGTTTTTCATAGTTCATAAATTTGTAGTTTAACAATACTTTTAAAATCTAATCTCTGCAATCTGCAATCGATATTTGTTTTGAATTGACAGTGCAAACATACATCCGGCTCTTCACTCCAGTCGGTTAATAAACATTTATAGCCGTTTAACATCCGTTTATATTCGTTTAAAAATGGGTATATCACTGTTTTTGTGATTATAATCTATTTACAACATCAAATGTAACCGTTTGAAGTTTTTTGTTATCATTGCGTTTATCAAAACCTTTTAAAATGAGAATCAAGATTCTTATCATGGCTCTGGTACTTTTTACCTCCTGCTCAAAATCCAAACCGAACCCCGAATCCGGCTTTTTTATTTGTGGAGCTGACCTTTCGGCGTTGCCTCAAATTAAATCAACCCATGCCGTTTTTTATAATTTATCCGGACAGAAAGAGGATTTTTTAACCATCCTTAAAAACAACGGTGTTAACACCATCAGACTTAGATTATGGAACCATCCCGTTACCGAACACTCCTCGTTTAGTGAGGTAAAAACCTTTTCAGCTAAAATACATTCCCTGGGGTTAAAAGTATGGATTGACCTGCACTATTCCGATACCTGGGCGGACCCGTCTCATCAGGAACCGCCCTTAGCATGGCAAGGTATTTCGTTTGATGCACTTAACGACAGCGTGTATAATTTCACAAAAAAAGTTGTAAAAGAAATTGCACCCGATTTCATCCAAATCGGGAATGAAATTAACCCGGGATTGTTACTTCCTGATGGAGCCATTAGTAACGAAACACAGTTTTTGACTTTGTTGTCATCTGGAGTTAAGGCTGTTCGTAACTACTCCGATTCGGCAAAAATTATTATTCATTACGCCGGAATAGAAGATGCCGATTGGTTTTTTTCTAAAATAAGTCAGGTTGATTACGATATTATTGGAATATCCTATTATCCCGTATGGCATGGTCACGACCTATCCAAACTTGAGACGGCACTGGCAAATCTTGGTAACACCTGGCAAAAAGAGATTGTGATAGCTGAAACAGCCTATCCTTTCACGTTAAAATGGAACGATCAAACCCACAATATTGTCGGACTCGAAAGTCAGTTAATATTACCCGATTATCCGGCCACTCCACAAGGCCAAAAAGATTTTTTAGCTAAAATAAAGCATATCATAGAGGCAAATAAGCAGGGCATTGGTTTTTGTTATTGGGGAGGTGAGCTAATAGCCTTTAACGGAACTCAGGCAACCGATGGCTCTCCCTGGGAAAATCAGGCGCTGTTCGATTTTAATAACAAGGCTTTACCCGTTTTGAAGGTTTTTAACCAAAGTTATTTTTCGAAATAGATTTTCTATTTTTCCAACTTATCTTCCAGCGACTTAAATCCTTCGCCAAGTATTTCACTGGCATTAAGAACGGTAACAAAAGCGCGCGGGTCAACCCGGTGAATAAACTCCTGAAGGATGGCTACCTCGCGACGGTTAACCACGGTAAACATAATGGTTTTGTCGTTTCCATGATACATCCCTTTGCCATCAATCAGGGTTCCTCCCCGGTTCAAATCATCAATAATCTTTCTTTTAATTTTCTCTGTCTCTTCCGAAATAATAAAGAGTACCTTATCGTAACTGATGCCTTCGAGAATGGTATCAAGAATCTTTCCGGCGATATAGATAACAATCAGTGAATAAAACGGGATTTTCCAGTCTTTAAAAACAATTAACCCGAATAATACAATGGTTGAATCGACCAGTATTAAAAGCCTTCCCACCGGCAGATGAGTATATTTACTAATTATCATGGCGACAATATCGGTACCTCCCGAAGTGGCTTTGGTTTTAAATATAAGGCCCAACCCTACCCCCGAAAACACACCACCCACTATTGACGACAGCAACACATCGTCAGTAATTAAAGGTTGCGTGCCATAAAGAAAGGTCAAACCGTCAACAAAAACTGCCGTAGCAACAAAACCCACCACCGTTTTAGCGCCAAAACGCGGCCCCAATATTTTAACGGCAATCAGCGTTAACGGTACATCAAAGGCAAGAGCCATGGCTCCCACAGGGGTACCTATCAGGTAATGTAACACGATGGAAATACCGTAAACTCCTCCCGGCACAATTTTATGCGGCGTGATAAAAAATACAAATCCGGTGGCTAAAATAAAGGCCCCCGCAAGAATCATCAGATAGTTTACTATCCATTTCCAGCTAAACCGTTTTTCTTTTATTAAAAATGCCATAACTCTTAATGATTAATTGATGTTTAAAAGGCGCGCAAAAGTAATTTAATACTCACACCAAATATCATCTTTTGCAAAATTAATATTCTAACGGCTTAAAAAGCAGCACGCCAACCATATACAAGAACTCAACAAACGATTATCAGCCTATTATTTTACAATCATTTTTTTCGATACCGATTTATTTCCCACGGTTACGGTGTAAAAGTAAATTCCCGAATTCCACTCGGAAACATCGATATTAAAACGGAAAGAACCGGCAGCATTGGTAACCATTTTTTCAGAAAAAATTTGTTGTCCTAAAAGATTATTAACGGAAATTTGAAGCGTAGCTGCATGATTTGTACTAACATCAACGGCTGTTTTTTCAAAAGCAGGATTGGGTATGTTTTGTGAAACCTCTATTGACGTGTTGGCAATACCGGTAATGCCAACAGCAGGAGGAAATATCTGCAAGTGAACCATGTTATTGCTTACGGGAGCGTGATTACCGCCTGTAGGCTGGATGCTGTTTCCGGGCAGATTATCTGTTTGATACAACGTATGAATGGTATCAGGCGTTGAAGTGTTGTTATGGTTAACCGGAAAAACCGACGGATAAACACACTCACTAAAAAGATGCAGAACATCACCGGTCCAGTCGGTAAAGAGTCCCCAGGTTTTTTGCCCGTCAAGCTCGGTACCATGTTCCCAAATATGGCGGTAATTTTGGCTCAGCTCAGCATTTGAAAATCCAACGGCAAGACCGGAATAAATCACCGTAACAATGTTTACCCCGTTAATATCTCGTTTTACGGATATCTGTGGCATCGAAGTTAACGAAGCATAATAAGGTGCTATCCCAATAATGGTATCATCATTGTGAGGCTGCGTCCAGGCAGCCAGTTGTCCGTTGAGGTAGAGAGGATGGTTTTCCCAGTTATCCGGAATAACCTCATTGGTGATATCTGCAGAATCCAAAGTTGCCATATTTTCATTCCAGTACACTAACCCGTCCGAGTAAGGATAATAGCTCCAACCGTCGGCAGGATCATCATCTATATGAATTTGACGTCCAAAAGCCACATGAACCATTCCCTCATCATCCAGGGCAATAGCATTGTAGCCATCTCCTCCGCCTGTGCGGGGAAGCGTTCCTTCGTTGCCGGTAAAAAAGGGCATGGGACTGTTATAGAAAATAATTTTTTCCCAGGTATCACCCCCGTCGTACGATTTCATCACATAGCCGTCTTTAATACCGTCAAAAGCCACAAAAGCGATGGTATCACCATGAGGTATTGCCCAGGCATAGTCGTCGCCCCCGATGCCGCTGGTTTCGTCGGACGACATGCCGGGAAGAATTTCGTTTTCAGGATCCCAGGTCTGACCGCCGTCGGAAGAACGCGAATAAACCAGTGCTTCATTTAATCCCTCATAGGTTTTATTGAATCCTGCACAAGCAATAATATGAATAACATCGTGATTGGGGCCAGTGGTTATCATCCGTGCCCAGGTCAGGTCCATATTGTCGGGAGCAGGGCCTGCCAGCGTAAAATGTTGCCATTCGCCGGTTCCTTTGTGTTCGCGCCACGAAAACATCAAACCTGTATTATTCAACGTGTGTGCCACCACAATTTCGCCATCGGCTCCGTAAGGTGCTATCGAAGGCCAACCTGTTCGTACATCCTCAATGCGCGCGGTGGGGTCGGGTCCCCAGCTGGTTCCGTCAAAATAGTTGTAGCCGGTACCTCTGCCCGAAAAATTGGGCACCCCTGTTTCGGCGCCTCTTGTCCAGACAGCCGCAGCAGTTCCATCGTCAAAAACCCAAATACGTTGCGACATGCTGGAGTTCGATTGTAAATCGTACCAGGTGGTGCCAACAACCTCGTCAACACCCTTGTTACTTACATAGGAGTTTGCCGGCAATATGGGGAGCGCATCGGAAGATTGAACCCTCGCTTTCGCAATAGTATTAAAAAGTTTTTGCTGTTTCAATTGCTCAACCTGAGAAAAAGCATTGGTGCCAATTACTAAAACAAAAAAGAAGAGTAAAAAATTTTTCATAGCGTTTAATTTAAGGGTAAAACTAAAAATCAATTTATTGAACGGATAAAGGTACAAGAAAATCAATTAATGTATCTTTGAAATCAAAAAAAGAAATTGATTATGCGATATCAACCCATCAATCCAAAGTTATTTGAATACAACAGGCAAAACCTGGCTAAGTTAATGAAACCTAAATCGGTAGCCGTACTGCAACCGGCCGACCAGTACCCGCGTAATGGCGACCAGTATTTTCCCTACCGGCAGCAGTCGGATCTGTTTTACCTCACGGGAATTGAACAGGAGAAAACGGTTTTGTTAATGGCCCCGGGATTTAGTAATAATAAGTTTCAGGAAGCCCTCTTTATTTTAAAACCCGATAAAAAGCTGGAAACCTGGGAAGGACATAAACTTACTAAAGCGGAAGCAGGCAAAATATCGGGTATTGATAATGTTTTTTGGCTGGAAGATTTTGAAACTACCCTGCGGGAGGTATTACTCGATAGTGAAAACTTCTATTTAAACAGCAATGAATCTGTCAAATTCGTTACTGATGTTCCCGAGCGAAATCACAGGGTTGCTGTTGAATTAAGAGAAAAATATCCTATGCACAACTACCAACGGCTGGCACCCCTGATGAAGCAGTTGCGTCAAATTAAATCGGAACCTGAAATAGACCTGATACGTCACGCCTGTAAAATTACCAACAAGGCTTTCGACAGGGTGATGAAAACCATTAAACCCGGTATGAAAGAGTACGAGGTGGAGGCGGAAATAACCGGTGAGTTTATCAGAAACGGTGCCAACGGCCACGGGTATGCCCCCATTGTCGCTTCCGGAAAAAGTGCCTGCATGTTGCACTATATCGATAACGATAAAACTTGTGAAGACGGCGATTTGGTGCTGATGGACTTTGGCGCCGAATACGCCAACTACACCGCTGATATGTCGCGAACCATTCCGGTAAACGGCAAATTTACTCCTCGTCAAAAAGAATGTTACAATGCCGTATTGGATGTTTTTAAACAGGCTCGTGAATTGATGATTCCCGGAAACACCATCGACAAAGTAAACAAAGCTGTTGCAAAAATGATGGAGAAAAAAATGATGGCATTGGGGCTGTTTACTGCCGAAGAGGTGGTGAAACAGGACAAGGATAACCCGCTCTACTTTAATTATTACATGCATGGCGTGTCGCACCCTTTGGGTCTTGATGTGCACGATGTGGGTTCAAAATACGAACCTTTTAAAGCCGGCATGGTAGTAACTTGCGAACCCGGGTTGTATATAGAAAACGAAAACATTGGGATACGCATTGAAAACGATATTTTAATAACCGACGACGGGCCGGTTGACCTGATGATTGACATCCCCATTGAAACCGATGAAATAGAAGCTGCCATGCGCCATGCCTGAAACTTTCGAATATCAAAATAAAACTCAAAAGTATTACAGCCTCGGCGAACTCACCGGGAGCATACGCAAGGTTATTGCCAAAACCTATACTACAGCCTACTGGGTAAAAGCCGAAATTGCCAAACTTAATTTCTATCCTTACAGTGGCCATTGCTATCCCGATTTGGTAGAGAAACAGAACAATAAGGTGGTGGCGCAAATACGCTCAACCATGTGGTCGGGAACTTACGACAGCATAACTAAAAAGTTTAAACAGGTTACCGGCGAAAACCTCTCGGAGGGAATGTCCGTTCTGTTTTTGGTTCGGGTTGTTTACCACGAACAACATGGCCTTTCGTTGAATATACTGGATGTGGAACCTTCGTTTACGCTGGGAGAGATGGCCCGCCAAAAACAGCAAACCATTCAACGACTTAAAAAGGAGGGGCTATTCAATCAAAACAAACAACTCACTTTTCCGCTACTGCCCAAAAACATTGCCGTTGTTTCGGTGGAAACCTCCAAAGGCTACCACGATTTTGTCAACATCTTGCAAAACAATCGTTACGGATACTCTTTTGAACAAACCCTGTTTCCGGCGCTACTACAGGGTGATGGCGCGGTAAAATCCATAGTACAGCAACTAAAAGCCATCGCACTTAATGCCGGCCGGTTCGATGTGGCAGTTATTATTCGCGGAGGTGGCGGCGATGTGGGTCTTAGTGCCTACGATAGCTACACCCTGGCTAAGGAGGTGGCACAATTCCCATTACCGGTAATAACCGGAATCGGTCACGCCACCAACGAAACAGTAACCGAGATGATAGCCTTTGCCAACAAAATAACGCCCACGGATGTGGCCTATTTTCTTATTGAGAAGTTCGAGCATTTTCACGCACTGGTGTACAATTTGGAAGAGAAACTGGAAAAGGGAAGCTCCCGTTTTTTGGCAAAACAAACAGAGGTTCTAAACGGTTTTACCGGCGTTTTTAACCGACAAGTCAGGTTTTTAGTTGAGCAAAACAAGGGAAAGCTGCAACTTTATCAATCGGTTATTGCCGGCCTTGCACAGCGATTTCTTACCGCCGAAAAAAGCAATCTCGCAGAACTGATTACCCATCTGCAATACAAGCCTGCTGCAGTAGTTTTACACGAAAAAGAAAAAATCTCCCGTCTGAACGATCGGTTGCTACTGCTATCGAAACAAAACCTGAAAAATCAGACCATGATGCTGCAACATCTTGAATCCAGGTTAAAGTTGTTAAAACCCGAAAACATTTTGAAGCGGGGATACAGCATCACACGTCTCCATAAAAAAGCCTTAAAGCATGCCGGAGAAGCCAAACCCGGCGACACGATAGTTACCGTTTTAAGCGGAGGAAAAATTGAAAGCACCATCACAAAAATCAATAAAAATGAATAAAAATCAAACCTATCAGCAAGCCATCGATGAGCTGGAAGCCATCGTTAACGAAATTGAAAACGAAGAGATTTCGGTGGATGAGCTCTCCGAAAAAGTTAAAAGAGCTTCCCAATTAATTATACTTTGCAAAACCAAACTCACTAAAACCGAAGATGAAGTGTCGAAAGTGTTGGAAGAGATGAAAAAGGAGGAACGCTAAAAAGGACAGTAATGGTGTGCGTTTTGACAAGACCACTTTACCCATCACGTTTTCTTCATCTTAATTTTTAATAATATCTTTACTGAAAATTTTAACAACGATGAATCAACTATATCCATTAAAATTTACTCCCGTGTTTAAGGATAAAATATGGGGAGGACAAAAAATAAAAACCTCGTTGGGTATCGATTATGGAAACCTGCCCAATTGCGGTGAAGCCTGGATGGTTTCCGGAGTAGAAGGAAACCCCACCCTGGTCTCCAACGGCTTTTTAGCCGGAAACGAACTTAACGAGCTGGTAGAGATTTACATGGGCGACCTGGTAGGCGATAAGGTTTACGATGAATACGGCATCGAATTTCCGTTGCTGATAAAATTTATCGATGCCAACGACTGGCTCTCCATCCAGGTGCATCCCGATGATGAGCTGGCGGCCAAGCGTAAAATCGGTCGCGGGAAAACCGAAATGTGGTACATCCTCGAAGCGGATGAAGAGGCTCAGCTTATTGCCGGATTCAATCAAAAAATGAATAAAGAGAAATACCTGAAGCATCTCGAAGACAAAACCCTCAAAGAGATTCTAAACTTTGAA
>CAZKGB010000030.1:0-13508 GCA_964551935.1 uncultured Lentimicrobiaceae bacterium
TGGCAAATTTAAAAATGTAATTCTGCGCATACAAATCTCCCGTAACCTGATTAAGCCGCTGTCTTTTCATTTTAATATCAGGCTCAATGCCACCACCATCGTACACGGTGCGTCCCCCCTTGGTTTTAAAGGCAGTGATGAGTGAATCGGGGACTTTTGAGGGGCCATCTCCATTTTTTCGATCGAAATAATTGATAGCCTGAATACACCGCCCGCTGGGGATATAATACTTGGCAATGGTTACTTTAAGCTTCGAGTTGTACGAAATAGGGATAACATTTTGAACCAGTCCTTTACCAAATGTTCTGCTACCAATGATAACCCCTCTGTCATAATCCTGAATCGACCCTGATACAATCTCAGAAGCAGAGGCGGTGTTTTCGTCAACTAAAATAACCAGCGGAATTTTTGTGTCAACAGCAGTAAATTGTGTGTTGTAAGTGTGGGTGTTTGCTTTAATTTTACCTTTTGTTTTAACAATCAACCGGTTTTTTGGAATCCAAATATTGGCAATTTTTACCGCTTCATTAAGCAATCCGCCACCGTTCGACCTTAAATCGAATACAATCCCTTTTAAATCCTTATGTTCCTTTTTTAGAGCTAAAAAAGCATTTTTAACATCATTCCCGGCATTTTTACTAAACTGAATCAGCGAAATGTACCCGATATCATTTGAAACCATTCCGTAATAGGGAACATTAGGAATTTTCACTTTTTCGCGAACAATATTATAGGTTGTATCCTTATCAGCACCAAAATGACGTACAGTTACCTCAACTGTTGTACCCGGCGTACCCTTTAGCTTTTCGCTAACGGCTGAAGTAGTTTTACCCCTGGCCGAATCCCCGTCAATAGCCCTTATTTCATCGCCGGCTTGCAATCCCGACTTTTGAGCTGGAAACCCCTGATAAGGCTCTGATATTACCACCCAGTCGCCCTGTTTTTGTATCATGGCTCCAATGCCGCCATATTCTCCTTTCGACATAAGCTCATAGTCTTCCATCTTCGACTCGGGAATATAAATGGTGTACGGGTCAAGGTTTTTTAACATGGCATCAATGGCATCCTGATTCAGGTTACCCGGATTTATGTTATCGGCATAGTTTAAATTAAGCTGGTTTATGATATCGCCATATATTTCAAGGCTTTTAGAAATCTCAAAATTATTTTCTTCCTGCGCTGTTAGGTTTCCCGTTAAAAAAATAACGGCAAACAACAAGGTCATCTTCAAAAATCTCATAGCCATATTTGGTATTTTAATATTTACTTACTATTTACGGAACGGGGTCGTAGCCACTGCCCCCCCATGGGTTGCAAGAGGCAATTCGTTTAATGGCCATCCAACCTCCTTTAAATGGGCCATATTTTTCGATGGCTTCAATACTGTATGATGAACAGGTAGGTGTATAGCGGCATGACTGCCCTAAAAAAGGGGAAAGGGTGTATTTGTATACGTGTATCAACAAAATAAAAAATTTACCTATCACCTTTTTCATCCCTGTTTTTTAAACGTTGTAAAATTAGGATTATTTTCTTTTCTATTTGATGATAATCCATTATTGTGTTGGCCACGTATATCAATCCCACAAGCAGCGTTTTTTTCTCATGGTTTTCCTGCTCAAAAAGTATTGATTTATGCTTTCGATAGCTTTCGCGTACAAGCCGTTTTACCCGGTTGCGTTTAACCGCATGTTTAAACTTTTGCTTTGAAACCGAGATAAGTAATTGTACAGGATAATCGGATGATTCGGGCAGGGTTGTATAAACTACTTTAAAAGGATAGACAAAAAAACTTTCGCCTTCCGAAAATAGCAGGCCAATACGCTTTTTACTATGCAGCCGCTCCTCCTTTTTAAAACCCTGATTCAAATTAGTCCTTTTCATTAAACAGCACAAAAGTAATGTTATGGCTTAAATACACAAAGCCAAACAGTACGATGGTTAACATATTTAATAATTCTTAAGAGTGAACCGGTTACTTTTTTACCACGGCTTACTTCCTTTTTCTGGATTCCTTAACCTGTCTGGTCAAAAATTCATCGAGAGCCATGGTCATGGAGGGAGCCGATTGTGTTGGTGCCGGGATGTTTAATACAAAGCCGGCATCCTTAACAGCTTTAGCGGTTGTGTGGCCGAAAGCACCAATAATTTTATCACCCTGCTCGTAATCAGGAAAGTTTTTCTGAAGCGACTTAATACCAGCAGGACTGAAAAAAATCAAACAGTCAAAACTGTTTATATCAACATGCGAAAGGTTGGCGGCAACTGTACGATATATTACAGCGCTGGTATACTTAATGTTTGCGGCATCAAGCATCTTAAACATGCTTTGCTTGTGTATATCTGACGATGGCACTAAAAAGTTTTCGCCACCGTGTTTCTTGATTACATCAATAAGGTCGGCAAACTGCTGCTTCCCAAAAAAGATTTTGCGTTTACGATATTGAATGTATTTCTGTAAATAAAAAGCCGTTGATTCGGAAATACAAAAGTATTTCATGGTATCCGGTATGTCAAATCGCAGCTCTTTGGCCATTCTAAAATAGTGGTCAACTGCATGGCGACTTGTTAATATAACTGCCGAATGATCGGAAAAAGAAACCTTTGTTCTTCTAAACTCCTGAGATGGAATACCTTCAACCTTAATAAACTTTTCAAAACTAATATTCACATTAAATTTCCTGATAAGTTCGGCATAAGGGGTTCTTTCAAGGTCAGCAGGTTTCGGCTGCGAAATGAGTATGTTCTTTACTTTCAATTTGATTCCTTTTTTATTCCAACTTCTATTAAAAATCAGCTAGTTATAAATAACTAACCCATAATTTTCCAACAACTTCAAAAGTGCAATTACAGGTACGATTTCAAGGGCGCAAAGGTACAAAATATTGTGATAAAGCGAAATTTTTGATGACTTTAGCCCAATATAAAGCGATATCGCCCATTTATAAACCACTATTAAAAGCAATAGCATCAGACCCATATAGTAAAAAACAGGTAACGCAATATTAAGTAAAACAAGTAATATGGGAACCAGCAGAAAGCTCTGTATGAGGTCGGCACGAAAAGATGCTTTTACCTGCCTCGCGGCCAAATCCTGCATGTTAAATAGAAATCCGATGGAGCGAATAACAATAAAACGCAGCAAATAGTAAAAAAGCATCAATGCCGAAATAAGAAATATGAGCTGTTCAAACGAATAATCAGCAACCAGAAAAGGAAAATAATTTCCTACCACCAAATAGACAAAAAGAGTCGTGGTAAAAACAAAAGTAATTCCCAATAGGCTATACAACACAAAACCCGGTTTTGCAAACTGGTTATCATCGTACTTTGCCTTGTGTTTCGACCCCTCTCTCGAAAGTAACCGCAACATTCGTTCAGGAAAAAAGTACCAAATCAATGCCAGCACAAAAGCCAACAGCAACAACCCCAGGGTCAGCCAGCCCGAATAACCACTTTTATTGGCAACAATATCGATGGGAGTACCAACCTGTTGCAAAAACCGGCCGGCAGTGGGGTGCTGAAATACGGAAGCAGCCAAATGGGTAGTATCCGACAATGAATCGTTAAGTGTATGTTCAAAAGAAAAAACAGCTTGTTGCACCGTATCCGAATGAAACGGCAAAACAGTATAATTACCTGTTGAATCAATATTTATAAACTGCGCTGTCAAGTAGAATTATTTTACTGAAAAACAAACTGATAAACAAACAAAAAAAGTTGTTAAAAATATAACACTAAACCAATAATCCTGCAAAATTAGTAATACTTTTGCAGCGTCAAATTTAAGTATAATAAAGTATTGAAATGGAACTAATAAATAAAATTCACAACATGGCCAAAAAGGCCGGTAAGACTATTGTTTTGCCCGAGGGAACCGAAGAAAGAACAATGAAAGCAGCTAACTACGCTTTGGAACATGGGTTAGCAAAGATTATTCTTTTGGGTGATGAAGATGAAATTAAAAATAAAGCTGCCGAATTGGGATTATCGAGTTTGGGTAAAGCCCGGCTGATTAATCCGAAAACTTTTGAAGAGAAGAATTACTTTGCCGACAAGCTTTATCAACTTCGTAAAGGAAAAGGGTTAACGCTTGAACAAGCCGTTACGCTGGTTGAAGACCCGCTATACCTCGCCACCTTATTAATAAAGGAGGGTAGAGCCGATGGCGAAGTAGCCGGAGCCGACAACGCTACCGGCGACGTGTTGCGCCCTGCTTTTCAAATTATAAAAACACTTCCCGGGGTTAGTGCTGTATCGGGTGCTTTTATCATGATTCTGCCCGAACACAAAAAACAGTTTGGCGAAAACGGTATCCTGGTATTTTCCGATTGTGCCGTAAACCCTGATCCGACCACAAAACAGCTGGCCGAACAGGCTGTCGAGTCGGCACGAACAGCAAAATTTATCGCCGGTATCGAACCCAAAGTTGCCATGCTGAGTTTTTCCACCAAGGGAAGTGCCAAACACGAAAAAGTTGACAAGGTGGTTGAAGCAACAGCACTTGCAAGGGAAATGGATCCCGAATTAGCCATTGATGGTGAACTACAAGCCGACGCTGCCATCATTGAAGCCATCGGCAAAAAGAAAGCTCCCGGATCAGCTATCGCAGGCAATGCCAACGTATTGATATTCCCATCGCTTGAATCGGGCAACATCGCTTATAAATTGGTACAACGCTTGGCCGACGCCGAAGCGGTTGGCCCGGTGTTGCAGGGATTGGCTGCTCCAATTAACGACCTGTCGCGCGGCTGCTCGGTTGACGATATTATCAATATGATTGCTATTACTGCTAATCAGGCCAACGGACTGGGATAAAATTCAACAAAAAAATTAAAAACATGAATAATCAGTTATCGAAATTCAGCCTGGGTGAAAAAATGAAACCCAAAGGAAGCATACAAACAGTAGGTATTATCGGTTGCGGAAGTGTAGGACAACAAGTTGTTTTACAAGTTGCCAATTACGGCATGGATGTGGTCTTTCTGGATGTTTCTGAAGAACGCTTAAAACAAATTTTTATCGATCTGGAATTTCAACTGGATGAAACGATAAACCATTGGGGAATTACCGCTTCCGAAAAACGACTTATTCTTTCCAGAATAAAAGGAACATTGGTTTATTCGGACCTGAGCAATTGCGATATCGTCATTGAAACCATCAGCTCACGGCAAAGAGGCACCTTAATCGAGCTGCGTCGCGAAATATTTAAAAAAGTGGAAAATGTGGTTCGCGCGGAGACTGTTATTTGCTCAAACCTTTCTACCTTGATGATTTCCGATTTGGCTGTCGCCTTAAAAATCAGAGACCGGGCCATTGGCATTCATTTTATCGAGCCGGTTGATAAAACCAGAATTGTTGAGGTGATGCGTTGTATGAGCACCTCTGAAAAAACCTTGGAAACCGTTACCCGTTTTGCCCGCATGATTAACAAAAGAGTGGTTAATATTCATGAGTCACCCGGAAACATCAGCACCCGCATCCTGCTTCCAATCTTTAATGAAGCTTGCGAGGTACTTATGGAAGGTGTTGCCTCGGTTGAAGATATCGACGATACCATGAAAGAAATTATGGGATATCATGTGGGGCCATTCGAGCTGGCCGACAGAATAGGGCTCGACAAAATATTAAAGTACATGGACAACCTCTACGCCGAATACGGTGAGCGCAAATATAAAGCTTCACCTATATTAAAACGTTTGGTTCGGGCCAATTTCGTTGGAAAACATGTTGGTAAAGGGTTTTACAACTACGAAGGTAACAAACCGGTAAGTAACACCATTTCGTGTGCCATTATCAAATAACCTATTAAGAGAATAAAAAATGAATATTATAGTTTTAAATTGTGGCAGCTCATCCATCAAATACCAACTTTTCGATATGCCTTCAAAAAGGGTGTTGGTTAAAGGGCTGGTTGAAAAGATTGGCTTAAAAGGAAGTGCCATCAAGCTGCAACGCGAAGGTGAAAAAGATGTTAAACTTACCGGAGAAATCCTGGATCACCAGCAGGGCATTGAGTTTTTACTTGGGGTTTTAATTAGTAACGAATATGGGGTCATAAAAAGCCTTGACGAGATAAACGCTGTAGGACACCGTGTTGTTCATGCCGGAGAAGAGTTTAGCGGAAGTGTAATGATTACCAAAGAGGTAATTAACGCGCTGGAAAAATCAACCGAGCTGGCACCCCTGCACAACCCGCCTAACCTGAAAGGTATTTATGCCATGACAGCCCTGCTGCCCGGCATTCCGCAAGTTGGTGTATTCGACACAGCCTTTCATCAAACCATGCCCGAGCATGTTTATTTGTACGCGATACCTTACATTCTTTACGAAAAGTACCGAATTCGTCGATACGGTTTTCACGGAACCAGCCACAAATACGTTTCAGCACGTGCCTGTGAACTACTGAATGTCGATATAGAAAAGCAAAAAATCATTACCTGTCACCTTGGAAACGGATCTTCCGTGGCAGCTGTTAAATATGGAAAGTCTTACGACACTTCCATGGGGATGACCCCTACCGAAGGGTTGGTAATGGGAACCCGCACCGGTGATATCGACCCGGGAGCACTGTTGCATTTCGCCGAAAAAGAGGATTTGAGTGTTGAGTATACCCGAACGTTAATTAACAAGTTTTCGGGTCTGCAGGGCATCTCGGGGGTTTCTTCCGATATGCGCGACCTTGAAAATGCTGCTGCCGAAGGAAACCATCGCGCTCAGCTGGCGCTGGATATGTTTGCTTATCGGGTGAAAAAATACATTGGTGCTTATGCCGCCGCCCTGGAAGGAGCCGACATGCTAATATTCACGGGAGGAATCGGTGAAAACGATACCGAAACACGTAAAAACATTTTACACGGAATGGAATTCATGGGGGTCGAACTGGATGCCTCAAAAATGGAAACAAGAGGCGAAGAGGTTGTCCTCTCCACACCAAACTCAAAGGTTACCGTCATGGTGGTTCCAACCGATGAAGAGCTGATGATTGCCAAAGATACTTACGAAATCATTTCGGATTTGTAATGTCAACTCGTAATTGTTTCACAAAAAAAACTCCCGGCTAATCAACATAGTCAGGAGTTTTTTTTTAAGTCATCTTGCTTCCGGCAATATATTCGATGTTTAGAACGGGGTAAGGGTAATACCCACCGAAACAGGGTTCAGGTTATCGGTTCCGTACCCTTTATCAAAAATACCGTTAATTTGATAGCCGGCAAACACATTAATATATTTCCATCCAAACCGAAGAGTCGGCCCGTAAGTGTATTTATCAAGATGTTCTATCTTTTTCTCCTTTTGCATCACCCGAATGTTATCTGATGGACGGTTGCCATAATATTTTTGTTTACTGTCGATAGTAAATCCAAAGTTGAACCCAATACTCAGTTTAATATCATTCTTAAACCTGAACTTGATATCCATGGGAATGTAAAAATAAACCACGTTCACTTTACTTCGCCTGTAATCAACCGAAATAGGGCTAAACAAAATGGAATCGCCTTTGATATCCTGAATTGTGGAGTTGGAATAAAGGTTATGGTTTGATATTCCGGGACCTACTCCAAAACCAACCGTGCCACTTTCGTTCAGTAAAAAATTATACTGCATAAAAACATTGGCTCCCTGATTAACGGTACGTGTAACCATTTTATCAGGTTGGTTAAGCCAGATATCGGTAAAAATATCAACGCCAACCGTTACTTTACGTTTGGCACTTTCGCTGATAATCTGACCACTCATCTCCTGTACCGAAAAGAGTATGAGCAGAAAGGAAATAATAATGAATCTGTATTTCATAATTTAAACATTTTTAAAGTGCAAAGATACATATTTAATGTTGCAGCAACCGGTCGAGAAGCTTCTTAATTTTTCCCGTGTTCCAACGGGCAGCCCCTTTCTTTTTAAGCACTACTTTCCCGCTTTTATCAACAATAAAAGTGGTTGGGATACTCTCCGTTTGAAATTCAACCGGAAGATGATCGTAGAGATAAAACGGGGCTTCGGAATAATTATTTTTTTCCAAAAAACTTTTAACTTTTTCGGAACCTTCGTTGGTTATCAGTATAAAATTTACCCTGTCGCCATACGATTTGTAGATATCCAGAATAGAGGGTAATTCAGCAATACAAGGTGGACACCAGGTGGCCCAAATATTAACAAAGACCGGTTTTTCGTTTAACTTTTCAAGGCTAACCGGGTGAAGCGACAAATCATAAACATTCCATTGTTCCGATTGTTTACTAATGACAAACTGCTCATCGGCATCAAGTGATGAAGGGGGCAATGAAGTCAAACGAATAAAAAAGGCTGCCACATCTTTTCTTGTTCCCGGATTGATAAGCAGCACCAAAATAACGACAAAAACAAAATCAAAAAAAATACTGAGTGGCTTCTTTTTTTTAAGATAGTTACAAAAAAAAGCAGGCTTTGTACACTTCATCAATGATACCCTTTAAGTTTAGATCGCTTGTCAAGCAGGTCGTCAATCTCTTCATCGGTAAGATTGGGGTTTTTTAACATTTCGTCGAGCTCTTGCAGTGTTTGCTCTTTTGAAGGTTCACCGGCAGGTACAATATGTACATCGACGGAGGTATCAACCTGATAATTTTCATCCTCACCTACCTCGTTACGAAGCTGAAGCACCAATTGATGAACCATATCTTTTACCGAGTCGCCAAACTGTCCCTGAAGTTGCCGGGCTATATCCTCCTTCATGGTTTCGTAGTTCGCAAAAAACATTTGAAACTGTTGAAGCATAAAGTTGTTCACTCCGGGAATGTCAGCCGTATCGGTGCGTTCCATCAGCCGGTTAAACAACTTAAAAAGTTCGTCAAGCTCTTGTCTGAATTTTTCATCGTCCATAGTAACTGCAAAATTAATAATAAATGATTGCTTGCGCTACAGGTTTTGATTTTTTAACGAAATTACAATATCCCTGGTCCGGGTTATGACGGGTTGCTTTCTCTTACTCTCCCAGCAACGTACGGCAAATAAACTCAGCGGCATGGCCATCTCCAAAGATTTCGGGATAGGTTAAGGTGTCCGCGGTATCCTTAAACAAAAGCCAGCCATTCACAATTTTCTCTTTATCGGCATTGGCAATTACTCCACAACTCTCCTCAACAATCTCTTTCCATTCGGTTTCGCTGCGAAGAATAACGGCAGGCTTTTTAAAAAAGAAGGCCTCTTTTTGAACCCCTCCCGAATCAGTCATCACCAGCTTACAATTGCTTTCGAGCATAATCATATCCAAAAACGAAACAGGGGGAATAAGTTTCATGCGCTTTGAAGCTTTAACGCGCTCCAGCACATCACCCAAAAGATTTATCTCCATCAGCTTGGCCGTTCGGGGGTGAAGCGGCAAAACCAAGTCGATTTTCTCCGCTTCAGCAATTTCAAGCAAAGCTTCAAAAATAGCGGTCAGACGCTCGGGGACATCGGTGTTGCTATCGCGATGGATCGTGGCCAGCACGAAATTTTTTCCCTTCAGATTATTATCCTCCAATACTCTCGACTTTTGACCGGCAAGCGCCTTAAAAAAGAGGCTGTTATCAAACATCACATCACCACAATGAAAAATTCCGGGATTATCGGCCGAAAAGGGTTTTTTGTTTTCAGCCTTAAAGCCTTCGTTAACCAAATTAGTAAATCCTGTTTGAGTAGGACTAAACAGTAACGTGGAGGCGTGATCGCACATGATGCGATTAATCTCCTCCGGCATCGACTTGTTAAACGACCGCAATCCCGCTTCGATGTGTGCAATGGGAATATGAATTTTGGAAGCGGCAACAGCGCCTGCCAGCGTGGAGTTGGTATCGCCGTACAGCACCAGATAATCAGGCTTTTCATCCAGCAAAATTTTTTCAATACCTTCAATCATTCGGGCTGTTTGTACACCATGTGAAGAGCTGCCGATGTTCAGGTTGTATTTTGGTTCCGGAATTCCCAACTCCTCGATAAACACCTGCGACATATTTTGGTCGTAGTGCTGTCCGGTATGCACAATGACCTCTTCAATACGATCAAAAAAATTATTCTTGATGGCTCTGCTCAAAGCAGCAGCTTTTATAATTTGTGGCCTGGCGCCAATAATGGTTACAATTTTCAATGGTTACATTTTTTTCGATGAAAGTACAAAACTAAATAAAATCCAAAGCTCAGCGCACAATACCAAAAGTAACAAAATATTAAAAACCGAATTTACTATTTTAACCTGCTACCAATAATACCACCGCATAGGCGGCAATTCCTTCTCCTGTTCCGGTAATGCCAAGCCCCTCGGTGGTTGTAGCTTTAACGGAAATGTTATCGGTACTCGTTTCCAGTGTTTTTGCTATTACCGATCTCATCTCACTAATAAAAGAGGAAACTTTGGGCTGTTGCAGTACAATAACGGAGTCGATGTTACCAACAACAAATCCCCTCTGTTTTACAAGCTCCCGGGTTTTTTGCAATAAAACAATGCTGCTTATGTTTTTATATGCCGGATCGGTATCAGGAAAACGGGTACCGATATCGCCCATAGCCAAAGCGCCCATCAGGGCATCTATTATGGCATGCAGCAACACATCGCCATCCGAATGAGCCAGGCATCCTTTATTAAACGGAATCTGAACTCCTCCAAGCCAAAGCAGCCTCCCTTCTGCCAAACGATGAACATCGTATCCGGTTCCTATTTTAATGTCTGGTTTCATCTGTCTGTAATTTTATGCTTTATTGATGTGTATTCTTTTATGTTTTGTCACGATTTTTGCTTTCTGCTCTTCGCTCCCTTCGCATCCTTCGATACCCTTCGCACCCTTCGACGGGCTCAGGGTTCGGCTCAGGGTTCGGCTCAGGGCAGGCGGCAAGAATTCCGCCAAAACAATTTACCTGTCATTTATTTTGACCCTTTCAGGGTTAATAAACATACTCCCGCGTACCTATTAAACCGGTTCATATAGAACAAGGGGGCGTTTCACCCAACAAAAATATAATTAAAATCAAGAGTACTAAAAAAGTTTTAACGTACTTTTGTCGGAGTTTGCTCTAGTGGAAAGCTTATTACAAGTCTTGCAAACAGGTAGAATAATTGTTTAAATTATGTTTCACCCGCATCAAAACCATAGAATTATGAAACCGCTTTTATATGCAGTAGCCCTCTTGCTTTTAACAACCTCGTGTGGCAACAACAAACCGAAAAAAAAGGGCATTGCCAACGTGGTTGAAAAGGTAAATTACAACGTTGCCCCCCGGCACAGTGGTAGCGCGGAAAATATTACCCTTAACCTTCCGGTGATTGGCAAGATTAACTTGTCGGAAATGAAAAAAGACAGTATCAACCACTACAGTTTTGAAAACTGCCAAGGTAAGGTTACGCAGTACTCAACCGGAAACAGCATTGTTGTTACCGACTCTCTTTCATGTGGCGACGAAGCCCACATTTATACTTTTTATGTTTTAGATAAAGAGAAAAAGATACGCTATGTTGATGTTCAGAAACTGAGTATGAGCCTGATTCCGGGGCAAAAGGTTTACTGGTACGTGTTGTCGGAAAAGGTTTACGATTTCAGTTCGAGCCCTGCCAAATTATCATTCCGCTCCGACACAACTGAAATCATCCCCACGAAACCGCTGGACAAAACGCTAACAACCAAAATGGTGGAAGATTCCGAAAACCGGCTTAATCTATGGAAAATGAAATTTGATGGTCTTTGGCGATTGAAATAATTTAACAACCATTCCGCTACCAAGCTCCTCCATAAACCATCCATGCATCCATATTAAAACCCTTTTTGGGGTATAAGAGAGCAAAAGAATTTTTCTGTAAGCCGTAAATAAAGCGAAATAACACTAGTTTATTTTCATCCCAACAGGTAAAAAAGGCTTTTTGTTTGTTTTACAATATTAGCACTTGAGTACCATTAATTACAAGGAAAGGCTGATTTACGCAATATTCGCAGGCTACTAATTTTGCAGCTAATACGCGAATTAGCGGCTATTTTCCTATTTATATTAGCTTGCGAAAGTTGAGTGATTTATGAAAAAAATCGTGCAGGAGTGTTAAGCCTCTATTATTATTTTTAATTTTGTTGGTACAAAACGCTTGCAAAGCAAAAACAACCTCAATTTTAATTTAATGAAAAAAAGTTTTTTCGCGCTAATATTTTTTCTTGCCATTTCATCTGTTACCGTAGCACAAATAGTTCACGAAGAAGGAAGTATTAAGATGCTTTCAGGAGAAAGCTTAAATGGAGTTTTAGACTACTCAGATGATATAAGTTATAACATTTTCCTTACTGATTCCACAGGTATTGGCCGGCCCGTACCGTTGGTTAAAATCAGCTATGTTATGATGGAAGACGGTTCCAAATTTGTTCCTTTTAAAATTAAATTTCGCTCTGACAGCTCTTTCGTCCTGTTGAAAGCAATAATAGAATCCGATAAAATAAGCCTTTACACTTCTGAAATTACCGTGTACGGAGGTTTTTTCGTTTACAAGGATAACAAGCTGTTCAAACTTGAGAACAGCCTGAAAGTCTATAAAGGGGATAAACGTAACTACAATAATTGGGGTAACGAATATATTGGGATACTGCATATATTAATGGAAGACAGGCCTGATCTTTCCCAAAAAATTAACAAAACGAAGTTTTTATTAAAAGACATCATAAAACTGATTCTTAAATATGATCAGGGTTTAGTGAGTTACTATAGGGATCCAGGGATTAAAAAAGAGTCGAACTGGCTGGCTTTTGGCCAGTTTAGCAATTACAGCCTTTTTTTGGGAGTTCCCAGTATAAAACCGTCACTTGGTTATTCTGTCGGTTTTCAGCTTTATTTCCAAAAAAGTTCCCGCAGCTCTATTAAAGTTGACTTTAACTATTCGGAGTTCTATCAACCGGATGATGATTTTCAATTCTTTAATACTGAGTTTTGGTTTCAATTTGAATTTGTTCGACTTAGAAAATATATTTTCTATTTGAATACAAATATTATTAACATCGGATATGTTCGGTTTTTAAGGTCAGAAAATGATATTAAAGATGGTATTTATATCGTTCCTCGTCTGAGTTCAGGACTTGGAGTAGAATACAGGCCAAACAGTCGGTTTTCAATGTTTGCGGAGTTAAACAACCTGTTTGTAATCAGATATATCCCAACAAATTTCAGTTTCGGATTCAAATATGACTTTGGTTCAGTAAAAGGGTGGTAATTATTAACTGATTGTTAAAAGCTCCGCCTTTTTATAGGCTCACGATGTTGCTTCATACCCGAAAACTTCGAACATGCAAGATTAATATCGGATATCGTAAATCGACCTCGATGCCTTTCGGGATACATCGTAAATTAAAGCATCAAAAGAGTTAAAACTTTTCAACAATTAATAAAACTGCAGAAAAAGTAGCAGCCACAAATCTCCGCCGTGCTTGCTTACCTTCAGACTTACGCCATGTAGCTAAGATACAGTTAAAAAATAAAAAAGACACCCTCAAAAGGATGCCTCTTCTAACTATTTTTTTGAATTG
>CAZKGB010000031.1:0-13154 GCA_964551935.1 uncultured Lentimicrobiaceae bacterium
AAATTTAAAATCGCCCGAACTTAAAACAGGGTTCTCTTTTCTAATCCTGATAAGTTTTTTATAAAAGTCAAACAGGTTTTGGTTGAACCCCACGGTATCAAACCTCTTTTTTCCGGCAAGGATATTGGTTCGGGTTTCAGGTTCAAAACTATATTCCGGCCACCACAGGGGTTTACGGCAATCGGGGTCATCGGCACCCCACATACCCATTTCATCGCCATTCCAGATATGTGGTGCCCCGATATTGGTAAATTGATGAATAAGATAGAGTTTCACTCTGCGGTAAGTTTCCGCATCCGGTTTTCCGGTGCGATAGGTACTATCTTCGTTAGGCTTTGCGTGATATTTATATTTGTTTTTATTGTAAAAACCGGTAAGCAGCCTGGGACTGTCGTGGGTAGCTGCAACATTCATCATCCCATACCTGAATACTTTATCAAGGCGATTCCATTGTTTCGTCAGGCTATCGGAAAATTGTTTTGCATCAATAGGTTTGTTGGTGTTGGCAAAAAAGGAGCGGGCAGGCCGATAAATCTGATAAAACATAACGGCATCAAAAACATCGCCCTGCAAATAAGGTGCAGGGTTCATCAGCACATCAGGCCATTTTTTCCACCATATTTCCCCCACCAGATAAGCATCGGGATTTATCGATTTGACAAATTTCCGGTATTCACGCCAAAAGCCCATGGGAATCTGGTCGGCCACATCCAGCCGGTAACCGTCAACACCATTGACAAGCTCTCCATCGGGAGCCAACCACCGCCGGGTAACGGCAAAAATTTGCTTTTTTGCGCCACGGTTAATATTACCCTCGTAAGGTTCCCCAAAAACCCTTTTCCCTTTCAGGTTAACTTTTTTAATTTCCGGCAGACTTTTAATAGTAAGCCACCCGACATAATCAAACTCATTTTTTTGGGTGTCGGGATTATCAAAAGAAACAATATCGTACCAGCTTGTAAATTTCGATTTTTCCTGATTTTTCATCACATCCTTAAAAGCCCAAAAGTCAACACCGGTATGATTCCACGAATAATCCAAAATAATTTTCATCCCCCGCTTATGAACCTCTTTTATCAACTTTAAAAACAGTTTGTCTGCCGATGTCCATTGCCATGTAGCCGGGTCATCCGGAACTTCGGCTTTCATTATTTTTTGATCGCCAACGGGGTCAGGGCCAAAATTGACATCAATATGACGATAATTTCGGGCATCGTATTTATGCAAAGACGGGGCATCGTTAACAGGATTGAGATAGATTGCGGTAATCCCTAAATCACTTAAATAATCGAGTTTATCGATAACACCTTGCAGGTCGCCGCCGTATCGACGGTATTGCAGGTTGGGGTAAAACGATTTACCATCATTTACTGCCCACGGATCGGCTTTGTACCAGTCTTGTGTCCATGGCGTAATTTTCCAGTCTTCGGGCACAGAGTCGGCTGAGGCAGTATTCATGGTTGAAGGTCCGGGGTCGTTGGTGGTATCTCCATTGTAAAACCGCTCCACAAATATCTGATACCAGATAACCTTACCTGCCCATTCGGGAGGTGTGTCGACGGTGGAAGGTTGTTTGTTTGAACAGCTGTTAAAAGAGGCCGTTAACAATAACAGGATAAGTAAAAAAGAAGGTTTTTTCATAATGTAAAACTATCTTATTTTTTTTGAACGGTATCATCGTGTTTAACAAGCGCGATTACACTAACAAAAAAAGCATTGATGATGCCGCGATGCATAAAGTCCGTGAAAGCGAACCCAAAATAAGAAGAGCATGAAGATCAGGAAATTGGTTTCCTTATCCTCATGCTCTTTTTGATAAAACTGTGATAACTAATTTTAGTTCTTTTCCAGTTTATATTTGTAAACAGTTGTACTCAGGTCAAGCGTTACCGTGTAACTGCCGGCTTCATCAACATGAATATTTTCGCCGTTTTCAACCAGTTTACCGGGTTGGTCGTTTTTACCGTAGTTTAAATCCCATCCCCCGTTGGCTCTAAATTTGATATCGCCTGCACTAAGGGTGGTAGTAACCGTCCACAGCTGGGTGTCCTGATTATACTCCATAGGTGTGTCTGTATCCCAGCCACCGGAGGTAGCATCGCCAATCAAACCCCAGGAGGTATTAAGATAGGTCCAGGTAAGGTCATTGGTATTTACATTAAACTTATAAAATCCCCCTTCGGGAACGCTCAGGTTACCGGCACCGCCGTCGGTATCTAAAATTCCATCCCCGCCGTTTCCGTAATTAATATGAGCCCAGTCGCGTGCGCTGGTAAATTTAAATTCCGAAGCATCGGGCATATAGATATACCCCTCGAAGTTACCATCGTTGTTGATCGAGCCGATTGAATCGGCCTGATCGGGAGCCCATCCCTGGTATGCTCCGGGAACGTATAGCTGCGGATAGGTAATAACAATGTAGAAAGGGGTAACCGACAGGGTTAGGGTGTTGGAAAACACGGTATCTACAGCGCTGCTGATAATGGAAAAAACCCTGAACTCAACAGCGGTAGGCAGTGGGGTTTCCGGGTCGGCTTGCATCAGCAGTATTTTATTGTTTAAATCGTTTAAACTTATTGTGTACGATGTTTCACCGCTCGTTGTTCCCAGGGTATTAGCACTGCTGAAATTATTTCCTGCGGCATCCATCTGAACAAAATAGGTAATGGCCGTGTTAAAGCCATAATTCGCTGCTTGCCATACAAGAGTCAAACTGCTGTCGGCATTGTCGGAAGTAATCACCAGCGAATCGCCCAGCGTTGAATCATCCATAACAGGAGCTACTATTTTTGATGTATCCAGCACTACGCGGTCTTCATCTTTATTACAAGAGTACAGACCTGCCAGTGTTACAACGGATAGCAATAATATCAATATTTTTTTCATCTTTATTTCAATTTTTTAGATTAATAACCGGGGTTTTGAATTAAGTTAGGATTGGCAGTAATATCACTGGACGGGATAGGATAAATATTGTATTTACCATCAGTGGCAACGCCCTCTTTAATTCCACCTTTCCAGGGCCACAAGTACTCACCGCCGGTAAATTTCCCGTAACGAACCAGGTCGGTACGACGGGTGCCCTCCCAATAAAGCTCACGTGCTCTTTCATCAAGAATAAAGTCGAGCGTAAGGTCAGATTCCGTGATATCACCGCTGGTATCACCATAAGCTCTTTCACGAAGTTGATTGATGTAACCGACAGCAGTTGCAACATCGCCACCGGCACCTCCTCTAAGGACAGCTTCGGCATACATCAGGTAAACATCTGCCAGTCGGAACATGGGAAAATCGGTATCGGGGAACCCCAAATCGGAGCCGGGTGTTCCGGAAGAGGTTACGTTTTTAAACTTGTTAATGGCGTATCCGTCTTCAAATTTACCTACATCGTTAATTTCCAACGATTGGCCATCGGTCCAGAACATAGCACGGCTGTCGGTTTCACCGGTGATATCGTCAAACTTATTTACAAAGGCGCTGGTAGTACGCAGTCCTGCCCAGCCGCCATCGATACCGGAAGCGGCAGGATCCATCGTTCCCCCTACCGAAGCGTGAATTATAAAGGTTGTTCCACCATAGGTTTTAGTATGAACGCCATCAAAATTGACGGTAAAAATAGCTTCACTGTTATTTACATCGTTGTCGGCAAGAAACAAATCTTGGTATTCGGGTTGCAGCGAATAGCCGGCATCAATAACTTTGTTACAGTAGGTAAGGCATTCGGTATTCATTTCTTGTCCGGTATAAACGCCGGCGTTCAGATAGATTTTGGCAAGCAGTGTCCAATCGGCAGCTTTATCAGCACGTCCATATTCATTTTGACGGGCATCCACCAAATCGGGTTCGATGGCTTTCAACTCCGATTCGATAAAACTGAACAGATCGGCACGGCTAATTTGCTTAGGGAAGAAAGCTCCAACGGGGTCGTCTTCGGTAACGAAAGGCACGCTTCCAAATTCATCCATGGCATGCCAGTAACTCAGGGCGCGTAAAAAACGGGCCTCGGCACGGTAATGGGTAATATCAGCTTTCAGGTCGGCGTCAACACCGCGGTCAGCGAGTTTGGCATCGGTAGTTTGGCGAAGAAACTCGTTACAGAGAGCTACCTGATAAAAAACACGGTAGTAAAAAGCCTTGATGAAAACATCGTTGGCATCCCATGTTTGGTAATGAAAATCCTTAACGGTTTGGTCGTTCCACGAAATCAACGCTTCATCGGTCGAGAGTTCCTGCAAGTACCAATATCCGCGTAAGTACTGGCCGAAGCCTTCATCAATACCGCTGATATCGGGGTTTCCGGCAGGGCCTGATTGTCCGGAAACTGCCAGACCGGCATATAGTTTTGCTAAAACGGCTTTATAAGCTTCCGGGCTGTCGAAAACGGTTGCGGAAGTAGTTGTCTTTGGGTCGAGTGGCACGGTATCCAAATCCTTGGTACAAGATGTAAATGCAAGGAAGAGGCCGGCAACCATCATTATTTTAAAATATATTCTTTTCATTTTTAATGTTTTATTCAATTAAAATTGCAGGTTAATTCCTAACACAAACGTTTTAGGTCTGGGGTAAATATTGTTGTCGATACCGTAAGACACCTCCGGGTCGAGCCCCGAGTAGTTGGTAATAACAAAAGCATTGTTTATGGTAAACGACAAGCCTAAACTCATGGGGTTTTTACTGTTTTTACTCAGGTTGTCAAAAACATATCCCAGTGAGATGTTGTCCATTCTAAAGAAGGATGCATTTTCGATGTAGTAATCGGAAAGATACTGCGGGTTGTAAAATTCGGTTTCGTTAACCGATTGAACGATATTACCAAGATACGGCCCCTCGGGGTGATACAGTTCGCGGTAAACTCCGTATTGAGAGTTCACGTTATTGTAAACGTAATTGTTGAAGTTAGCCCTTCCGGCGAAGGAGAAGCTCCAGTTTTTATATTGCAGGTTTGAGGTAATACCAAAAAACATGTTCGCAGCCGGATCCTGATAATGATACTTGTCGGCATTGGTAATCTGGCCATCATTATTTCTGTCGACATAAAGGCCTTCGATGGGTTTACCGTTGGCATCGTACACCTGTTGATATACAAAGAAAGAGTTAGCGGCATAACCAACACTATGCATCTGGATGTTGTTACCAACACCTCCACTGATGCCTCCGGTTTCAACTCCCAGATAATTCGGGTCGTCGGTAGCTGTTAATCTGGTAATTTCATTTTTATTGTAGGTTCCGTTAAAACCAACGGTCCACGAAAGATTACTTTTCGAGATAATGCGTCCGTAAATTGAAAATTCAACCCCTTTGTTTTCGAGGTCACCAATGTTCGACAGCAGATAATTTGTTAAGTTGGCGCCTGCAGGAACAGGAATGAAGTTTAACAAATCTTTGGTTTTCCTATCATAAACATCAATGGATCCGTAAATTCTATCCTGCAAAAACCCGTAATCCAAACCCAGGTTTAACGTAGTGGTTTCTTCCCATTTAATGCCGTTATTGTATCCTTCGGGGCGCAATGTAAGGTAAAATTTGTCGCCCATCTGATAGGCTGCCGTGTTTTGACTATAGGTATAATTTGGTAAATAAGGGTAGTCGCCCTGATTAATATTTTGTTGGCCTGTAACACCATATCCCAGTCGAATTTTCATCTGCGATACAATGTTGCTGTTTTTTAGCCAGGGTTCGTTGGCCATCTGCCAAGCAAAAGCTACTGCGGGAAACAGTCCCCAACGGGTTTCGGGCGAAAAGCGTGAAGTGGCATCATCTCTGAGGGTAAAAGTTAACAGGTACTTATCTTTATAGGAATAGTTAAACCTTCCGAAATAGGAAAGCAGGTAACTTTCGGTCGGGAAGTTGTTGGTATCAAGATTCCATGTATGGTTGAAATTGCCGTTTTCAGAATAATCTTTTCTGTAAAAATGCTGCCATGAGTAACCAACCATCAAACCAAACTTACTGTTGATTTGCCCCACCTCTTTGGTGTAATTTAAATAAAAATCCAGCAAATCATTTTTTTTCTCCTGCGTATAGGAATTGTAAACACCCCCGCCGTGAACAGGATCGTAAGCCCACGATGCCTCCGGTGAAACAATGTACTCGCCGTTACTCTTGGTACGGTCGGTAGCCAGATTAAGATGGGCACTCAGGTCGGGCAGAAAATGCAATTTATAATCTAATTGAACATTGGCAATAATGCCATTTACGTTGGAGTGGTTATCGGTCAGGTTCAGCCGGGCAACAGGATTAACAGGGCCGAGACTTACCGGCATTCCGTTTGCCTGTGTTCTGGTAAAATAACCGCCATAGTTGGTAGTAACCGAGTCGGGAGTACCATCCGGTTTATTGAAATGGACGGTATATACGGAGTCGGAATTAACCGACTGTGTCGGGTCGAACTGAACGGCGGACCCAATGGCACCCTGGTCAGCAAACCTGTTGTTTACAAAAGTACCTCTAACATTTAGAGTAACTTTCAGGTGATCGTCTAAAAAGGTTGGCGACAACGATGCCGACAAAGAGGTACGTTGCATGTTGTCGGTTTTCAAAATTCCATCCTGATTGGTGTATCCGGCAGAAAAACGATAAGGCATTGTTTTATAGGCGCCGGTAAGACTTACATTATGATCCATTCCAAAGGCGTTGTTATAAATTTGAGATTGCCAGTCGGTTTGGCTTTTTCCCAGCATACCCACTACATTATTTTGGCCTTCATAACGATCGTTAATAAGAGAAGTAAACTCGCCGGCATTAAAAACATCAACCATTTTAGGAACGGTATAAAGCGAAAAGTTTCCGCTGTAATTAATCTTCAGCGGTTGTCCCTCTTTTCCTCTTTTGGTGGTTATAATAATCACACCGTTAGAGGCTCTTGAACCGTAGATAGCCGTTGCAGAGGCATCTTTTAAAACGGTAAAAGTTTCGATGTCGTTTGGATTGATGTTATTCAAAGGGTTACGCATTCCGGCAATTCCGTCGTTGTCAAGAGCAACGCCATCTACAACAATCAACGGATCGTTGCTGGCCGAAAGCGACGAGCCGCCACGAATACGAATGGTCGATCCGCTTCCGGGGGCACCACCGCTGTTGGTAATCTGAACACCGGCAATTTTTCCGGCTAACAAGTCGGCAGGAGCCGTGATAGCACCTTTGTTAAAATCTTTCGAACTTATGGCACTCACAGCCCCGGTAGCATCTTTTTTCTTTTCAACACCGTAGCCAATAACCACCAGCTCGTTTAAGTTAGCCGCGGTGGCTTTTAAACTTACTTTCAGCGTTGAGTTGGGCCTGGCTTCAACCATCTGAGTCTCGAATCCGATATAGGAAACTTTCAGGTTAACGGTGCCGTTGATGGCAAGGGTAAACTTTCCATCGATATCCGATACGGTACCACCGGTTTCGCCTTGAATCTGAATGGTTGCTCCCGGTAAGGGTGAACCGTCGGAAGCATCAACTACAATACCGTTGACATTACCGCTTTGCGCCATGGCAGCGGAGATTCCCATAAAAAACAGGAGTGTCAACACCAATGCATTGGAGATAATTTTTTTTCGCATAATTTTTTTGGTTTATAATAATGATGCACAAAACTATAATAATTGATGCTTTTAGGGAATATTAACCTTATTTGTTAACGGATGCCCAAAAAATGAAAAAATAACAATTTTGTAACTTATTGGAAATAAACCTGGTCTAAATATATAATAAGGGTGTCTCCCGCAATCTGAAATTGGTCTGAAATTGACCGCAAACGTTTTAAACAAGAGGGTTGGGGGCGGTTAAACAAAAGTTATCAGCAGAAGCTGATTTTTATTGAAACCGTTGCGATAATTGCTGTTAAAATGTATATCCAACCAATAGTCCACCCATGAGCATTGGGGAGTTCACCACGATGGAAGGGTTGATGCTTGCCCCAAACATAAAGCCTGAATGTGCAGGTTGATAACGATAGCCCAACCTCAGGACATAAATGGAAGTTGTAACGCCAAATTTATTATCCTTTATGCCAAGAGGCATGCCGTATCCTGCTATAAAATGATGATTGTTTTTCCCGAATAGGAAATTAACCTGAACCGGAATAAAGACCTGAATCTCGTTAATCCAAAACGTACCGCCTACCTGAATATATTTGGTGAATGAAATTCCTGCTCCCGGTGCGAACAGCACACTACTGCCAAGGGGAATCAATCGTTCATAATTAAGCGATACCGGTCCAAAACCGATGCCTCCCAATTCGTAATAAGCCGTGTTTTTTGATGATGAGTTATTTTGTGAGAAGGTAACAAAGGAGATAGCTATAAAAACAATTAAGAAAAGGATTTGCTTCATGTTATTACATTCAGTGTTTGTTGGCATTCATTAAGAACAAAAGTAATTTTTTTTGTTGAATGAAGCCGGTTGGCACGCCGAGAAAAAATGGGTTGAAAAACCTGAAAAGTTAAATGTGCGCCCTGCCCTTTCTGGAGGCCTTGTTCCTGAAAGGCTGAAAAAATGGAAAAGCCAAATCCGGCTACTTGATACTTTTAAAGTATAGGACCTGCTGCATCAACTTTTCAAGACTAAAATATAGCTGCCATGCCTCGACTGCTTCGACTGCTTTGATTACTTCGGCTACTTCGGCTACTTCGACAGGCTCAGTAACCGGGGCTCAGTAACCGGGGCTCAGTAATCGAGGCTCAGTAACCGAGGCTCCAAGGGTCGTGCTCAGTGTGCAAGCTCAGCATGAACCTTAGCCCAGATTAGGGTAGAATGTAAATAAAATAGGTGCGGTAGGTTATCCCGAGTGGTTTTTTCTGACGCCAGGAAGAAAAAATGTATCGAGGGATGGGGGAGTGGACAATTAGCAAAGTCCCCCTAAACCTTTTCCACACCCCTCTTCTCACAGTTTAAAACTGCGAGACTGTTTTCAATACAAGATGAAACGATATGAAACCATCAAGCTACTTCACGTATTTTTCAATGGCTTCTTTAACGGTAATGTCACCGGCGTAATCCACCAGCTTAGCACCTGTTTTCTGGAGAACCTCAGAGGCTTTGGGGCCGAAGTTTCCACCGGTAATTACCAGCTCAGCCTGATGGCTCGCGGCGATTTGTGCCGCCTGAATCCCTACGCCGTGTTCGGCCTGGAGGTTTTCTGCGTTTGAATGCCAGGTTAATTCTTTGGTTTCAGTGTTGTAAACTGAAAATCCCGGTGCTCTGCCAAAACGGTTACTAACCATGGCATCTAAACCTTCGCTTTTTGCTGCTATTAATACTTTCATTATTTTTGTATTTAATTAAATGTGAACTTATTGAGTCGTGTGTCTGTTTTAATACCTCTGATTAATTCCGATTACTACCGGAACGGAGATATACTTGTAAGGAAATTGTTTTAATCATGATTCATTTTCATTGACCAGTGCTTTTACCCTCTCCCAACTTTCTGTTAATAAATTTCTGATAGCGCCCTCGTCGTATTCAACCACTGTTTTGCCGATGGTAATGGCTTTGGTAAACTGAATATCGTAGGGTAATTCGGCTATCAAAGGGATTCTCTTCTCTTTTAAGAATGCTTTGGTTTTTTCGGCCATCTCAAGGTTGATGTCTGCTTTATTGATGATACATCCTGTTTTTATTTTAAGCTTTTCAATGAGTTCATAAACCCTTCCCAGATCATGAATGCCCGAAACCGTTGGTTCGGTTACCAAAACCACGAAATGAGCTCCCGTTAAGGAAGCTACTACAGGACAGCCGATGCCGGGAGATGCATCCACTAAAATATAGTCTGACTGTTGTTCCGCGGCTATTTTTTTCGCTTCATCACGAACTTTGGTAACCAGTTTACCGGAGTTGTCAGCCGCGATACCAAGACGGGCATGAACCAGCGTATTTCCAAAACGTGTTTTTGAAATATGAAATTTACCGGCATATTTACTGTTCATTTCGATGGTTCGGGTAGGACATACATGAAAGCAGTAGGAACACCCTTCGCACTCCATCGGGTCAACAACAAAGTCGCCGTCAATGACTGAGATGGCATCAAAGTGACATGCCTTGATACATTTATAACAATGAACACAGCCTTCGGTTTTGATAAAAGCCTCTTTGCCACTGTAAAAATCTTCCGTTACAACTACTTTGGGCGCTGTTAAGAGATGCATATCCGCAGCATCCACATCGCAATCGGCCAATACCATTTTACCGGCTCCCAGGGCAGCAAAACTGGCGGTTATGGAAGTTTTGCCTGTGCCTCCTTTACCTGAAAGTACAACTATCTCTTTCATTGTTTTCCCTCCGTTAGTTTAGTGATACCCCGATAAATATTCTCTATCTCTGCCTTTATTTCAGGAATGGCATCAATAAGCGTTTCTCCCTTTGAGTACAACATGGCAGCTTCTTTTAAATTGGGAATCTTACCAATGACAGGGATTTGATTTTTTTGGCAATACTTTTCGACTTCATCGTTTCCGATACCATATTTATTTATCACCACCGCAATGGTTTTTTTCAGTTCGTTCATGGTTTCAACGGCCAGCGTGAGGTCGTGAAGCCCAAAAGGGGTAGGCTCGGTAACCAATAAAACAATGTCGGCATCTTTAACCGCTTCTATCACCGGGCAAGAGGTGCCCGGAGGTGCATCAATAATGGTAATCCACCGTTGATCGGTATACTCCCTGATCTTTTTCCGGCTTTGCTCAATAAGAGGGGTAGCCTGTTCAACGCCGATATCAATTCTGCTTTCAAGAAAATAGAGCCGGTCGTTCAGTTTGAACTCCTTCATTTCACCCATTCGATGAGGAATCATGGGCAGGGCATCCTCGGGACATAAATCGGAGCAGGCATAACAGGAGTGACATAACTCGGGAAAAACCATGACGCTGATGCCCAGATAAGCAATGGCGTTAAATTCGCAAATGTTGGCACATCGTTTACAAAAGGTGCACTTCTTTTCATCCCAGTCGGCCACCAATCTGTACTTTACTTCGCTTTGTAATAACTCCCCCTTCAGAAACAGTCCCGAATTGGGCTCCTCCACATCCATGTCAGCTAACAATACTTTTGTAAAATCTTTAACAACCTGTCGTGAAAGAAGGGTTGCCAGATTAACCGACAGGGTTGTTTTCCCGGTTCCTCCTTTTCCACTGGCGATAGCTATCTGCATTTTTATTCTGTTTTATTTTTATCGTTTAATATGAACATATGTTCAGAATGCAAAAATAGATTAATTTGGAATGGGAGGAAATAATTTGTAAAAAAATTATAGCAAACCGATGGTATTTCTTATTTCAACTTCTTAACACCGGTGTTCAATGCAGAACTAAAATACAAGTCTGTAATTTATTTTTCGTTTGATGGTGCGCAGGTATTTTATTTTTGGATAACCAACAATAACCGACATAACAGCATCATGGTTTGGCGGTATTTTAAAAACAGCTCGAACTTTTTCAACTTTGTTGATGGCTGCCGGAACGATGCCAATCATACTCGCACCCAACCCCAGCGAATGAGCTGTAAGCATTGTATAAGTGGCGTAAATAAGTGCGTTGTTGGTGTGTTCTTCGGCATCTTCCGGCGCATGAAAAATAAAAATAGACGGTGCACCCCGGGTTATTCGGTCGCCATATTTCAGCTTATAGTTATCGAATTTTGCTATGGGGTAAAGATGATTTTTTATGGTGTTGAAGGTTTCGATGCCTTTTTTCTTTTTAATCATAAACGACATCAGGGGGTTGTCAACCCATTTAACAATATTATCCAAAAAGTTTTCGATGAAAGGCAGCGCCGTTTCGATGGTTTGCCGGTTGTTTATCACGGTAATTTCCATTTTTTCCGGTGAAGCGCCAAAAGGTGCAAACGACAACGAGTCGAGTATCTTATTTATTAGTTCATCGGGTAGCGGCTTGTTTTTAAAGTTTCTAACCGATCGCCGGGAGGCCAGCAGGTCCATGAAGCGGTCGTAATCGACCTCTTGCTTTTGAAGGTCGATAAAATCTTTTTCATAACTCAAATCGTTGGCAGTAATTGCTTTGGTGTTGCATACGGCCATGCATTGCCCGCAACCTATGCATATTGAGGTTCGTTCGGTAATAAAACAAACCTCGCCGTTTTTATTGGTTTCAATAAGGTTGACTGGGCAGACTTCAACGCAGTACTTGCATTTTATACAAAGTTGTTGATTAATTTTAAAGGCCATAGAAGTATTGTTTAGCGGTTCTTCGACTAAATTAAATAATTTGCTTTTCCAAAAGCGTTAAAAGAAATATTTATTTTTACAAAATGAATTTATTTTACGCACCGGATATTATTCAACCCTTTTATCAACTCCCGGAAGAGGAGTCGAAACACCTGATCAGGGTATTCCGGTATCGTGTTGGCGATGAGGTTTTTTTTACTGACGGAACAGGTTTTATTTACACCTGCAAAATTATTGATGCCAGTCCAAAGCACTGTAAAGTAGAGGTCATGGAAAAGAAGGAGGGGGCTGATAAGCGATCATTTAAAGTACAGATGGGTGTAGCACCAACAAAAAACATAAGCCGGTTTGAGTGGTATCTTGAAAAAGCTACCGAAATTGGCATCGACACCATCATTCCTTTTGTTAGTTTCCATTCGGAACGAAAAGATATAAAAGCAGATCGTCTGAACAGGGTGATAACAGCAGCGGTGAAGCAATCGCTGAAATCGTATCATCCGCAATTGCACCGTTTAATGAAATTTAAGGAGATGATTGAGTTGCCTTTTGAAGGGCAAAAATTCATCGCTTTTATTGATGATGACGTTACGCTGGAATTATCAAAAGCGTATCATCCTGGCGGCAGTGCTTTTGTGCTTATTGGTCCGGAAGGTGATTTTAGCATCGATGAGGTTGAAATGGCGAAGCAGCATGGATTTATTCCCGTTAAGCTTGGTCCGTCTCGTCTCCGCACCGAAACAGCTGCTGTGGCAGCTTGCCACACCATTAATCTATTGAATTATTAATGAACGTACCCTGAGCCCGTCGAAGGAAACAGCTACGAATGGTAGAATTCTACCCTTCGACGAGCTCAGGGTGCGAAGCCGGAGAATAGATTGGGTAATGGTTAACCGTTCCCTGAGCTTGTCGAAGGAACAGCTACGAATGGTAGAATTGTACCCTTCGACGAGCTCAGGGTGCGAAGCCGGAGAATAGATTGGGTAATGGTTAA
>CAZKGB010000032.1:0-13153 GCA_964551935.1 uncultured Lentimicrobiaceae bacterium
TTACCACCCAAAAAATATGGAAGTGGCGTGCTGATGCTCCCGACTTTAAGTTTGCCATGGGTAGTGGCGCCTACATAAACGAAACCGCGTACGATCGTCCCGGCCGGCCATACGGCGGTGATTATGGTATTTACACTCATATCGCCGACATGCATCCCGGCTTCTTTTTATGGCTTGGCGACAATGTTTACCTGCGCGAACCCGACTGGAACACCCGTGCCGGTATTTTCCACCGCTATACCCATGACAGAAAAATAGTTGAACTTCAAAAACTACTGGCTACCACCCATCATTATGCCATTTGGGATGATCACGACTATGGAACCAACGACTCAGACAAAAGTTTTTGGAATAAGAATGAAACATTTAACGCCTTTAAACTATTTTGGGCCAACCCGTCGTACGGCGTGGGTGATATCAATAGTGCCACTACTTTTTTTAGCTGGAGCGATTGTGATTTCTTTTTATTGGATAACCGCACGTTCCGTGATCCTGACAGACGTGTTGAAGAAGGCAAAACGGAACTAGGTGAAGAGCAACTTCAATGGCTTTTTGATAACCTGGTAAACAGCTATGGAACCTTTAAATTCGTGGTGATGGGTGGTCAGTTCCTATCCAACTCCGGTATGTACGAAGCATACTCCAACAACGGTTTTGAAGCCGAGCGCCGTCGTATTATCGACTTCATTTACAAACAAAAAATCAAAAATGTTATTTTCCTCACCGGAGATGTTCATTTCTCGGAAGTATCGGTATTAAAAGAGAGAAATCAACCCACCATTTGGGATATCACCTCATCACCGCTTAACTCGGGGGCCAATACCAACGGAGGCACTCAACCCAATTCGTTGCGTGTTCCCGGGTCGGTAATTATGGTACGTAACTACACTATGTTGGAGGTAACCGGCAAAAGAGGGGAGCGGATGTTGGAAGTAACCTACTACGATGCCAACGGTAAGAAACTGTACAAGCAAGATATAAAACCGGAATAAGGTAATTGAATTTGTATGATGCGGGTAATGGTTGAAGAAAAACTAAATTCTGATCAATAAAAACACACCTAATAAAGGCTGAGTTAACCATACTTTTTACATTCATATTCTTTTTCTTTTTTTCAGCAATCAATCATGGAATTAATGCAGTCAAAAATAAGAATGATAGATGGCAAAATGTGAACAGGCCATTTATTACTTTCATTTTAATAGCCGGCTTGGTTTATCCTGTATTGATGGCTTTGAAAAACTTTTGATTAATCCTAACCCGGATATAGTTAAACACATTATTTGGAATATGATAAATCCGAAATAGATAGTATTAAAGAAACCCCGATCTTTTGTTTATAAGTTAAAACGGAAATGTTTTGGAGAGCGAATCTTTGACAGGCTTGTTATTGCTGGCATTACAGGAGTATGACTAATTTCGGATATACAGCAATTAGTTTGTTTTGTTAGGGTTATTCTCTTCAGTGGCAAGTTTTAAAACATCATCAACAAAATGATAAAATTCTTCGCTTGAATAGGAGATTTTCGGCCATTGCTCTTTCGGAATTTTTTTCCAGCAATGCCCGATAAAATCACAGGGGTAAGGATTTATACATTGTTCTCCCGGTTCAATCAATGGCGATTTATCCAGTAACAGGGTGGCCTTTTCCTCTTTAACTTTTTCTTTTATAAAGGACTGTAGAGGTAAAATTCTATCCAAAACGCTCTCTTTTATAAACAGCTCTTTCAGGTTTAAAGTTCCGTCAAATTGATACGCCCGGTTAATGTAAATGATTTGAAAATCATCGAGGGGTAAGCCTGCATTGGTGATTACATAATACTGAAATGCTGCATCCAGCATAAAAGTGTCTGATATTGTTAAGGCGCTTTTAACTTCATAACCAATCCATTTGCCTTCTTCTTTGGAGAGGATGTCGAGAAATACCAAAAGCTTGTCGTACTGAAAACCGGCCTCGTAAATAACATCATGAGTTTGCGAGTTAATAACCTCTTGTGTTTCCAGCAGCTTTTTAGTGTATTGGTGGTAGGAGCGGGGACGCACATCAATACCTCCCGGAAATAATCGTTGTGCTACGATACCCAGTTTGGTGCCTCTTCTGAATTTGGCCAGCTGCTCGGGAGCAAGCCGGTCACGCAGAAAAGGCCTCTTTTTGTTTAAGTACAACGATTTCAGACATTGGGTACCGCGTATGAAGGTTGATTTGGATAACAGATGTTTTTCCATGGATTGGTTTTGTTTTACAAACTGTCGTAAAAGGTTAATATGGAAATAAGGTCGGCGATTTTGTGATAATTCAAATATTTGCTGGCAACCAATACTTCAATAGCCTCTTTTTTATCGCTGAGATGTTGTAAAACCGATTGCTTTGTTTTTTTTATGAGTACAGGGAGGTCGTCGTTTGATTTTTTTATGTAGTAGTTGGTTTCAAACGATTTGTAAGCCGAGTAGCCAAAAGCGCCTCCCTTACCCGCTTTATGCTTTTCCACTTTGCGGTATAACAATTTGGTTTTGCCATCGTAAACAATTTTAAAATACCCTTTCGAAAGCTTTTTGCCGGCATTGTAAAATTTTGAATAGGTAAAATTTTCGCTCATGCGTTTGATTTGTTTGATGGCGTCGGGGTTTACAATATAGATGCCTTCTTTAATATTGCTGATTACTTCAAACCGGTCGCGGGTAATGTTGTATCGAATACCAAGATTGTCGATGGAGTCGCCATTTTTTAAATACAAAATGCCATATTTAAAATCGGGGTCGAAATTCCAAAAACTGTCGTAAAGGATGGTGCTATTGTAATCTTTCGAGGTTTCTATCATGGTGGTTCCAATACCCTGCATTAGGTAAACGCGATTGTTTTGAGCCACCATAAAAAGCGGTATTAACAATAGTAAGAACACTAACAGGCGGAAAATCTTTGTCATAAGGTTATTGTTGTTGATTAAACATCTGTTTTGTATAGACAATGTTTAGGGTTAAAAGGTGTCTCTTACCTCCTTTAAAAGCTTATTAAGCCCCACAAACTCGCCTGATGTTATCAAACTACTCAGACTAACGCCCAGCATGCCGTGCAGGTTTAAATTTTGACCGGTTAAATAGAGGTTGGCGATTTTTGTTCTGTGCGATATGTACGAGTCGAAAGGGCGTTGAAAGTTACGCTCGGTTCCGTACATCGAACCGGTTGGCGTTCCCAAATAATCTTTAAACGATAAGGGTGTTGCCACGTAGTAGGTCTCCAGGTTTTCTTTAAATTCGGGAAACTGCTCGGCAACAAGGTTTAACAATTTTTCGGCTTTCTCTTTTTTAAATTGTTCGTATTCTTCACCGCGTCTTTTAATGGGGAGGCTGCTCCATTTTTCCACCTCTTCATATTTCATGTGTGTTAATAGGGTAACATTGTCCACATATTCCGGATTTAATTTGTCGGCCGGCCAATGGATAAAATAGTGCTCGGGCCATTTTTTCTCGTCATAAGTGGAAGCGTACCATACATCGTTGTTCTTATAAAAGTTGTAATTATAATTTCTGTATTTTACCGTTCCGGGTTTTAAAATAAGATGCAGCGAAAAGGCAGAAAGGGTGTCTTTAAGTCCGATGAGCCTTTTGCGATAAGTTTTCTTAATCCTGTCTTCGGGAATCCAGCTCATCGTGGTGGCGGGATGAGCATTTGAAATAAAACTGCCTCCATAAAAGGTTTCGCCCGAAGTGGTTCTTACACCGGTTAATTTATCATCATCAAAAACAAACTCTTCAACCTGTTGACGGTTTAAAATGATGCCGCCGAAGTCTCGTATCCGGGTTGCCAGCTTGTCGGCAATTAACTGGGTGTTTCCAACAATTCGGTAGGCACTACTGATGAAATAGTAATTGATAAGTGCGTGATTGTACATGGGGGTAACCTCTTTGCGGCCGGCATAAACAAAGTTGAGCGCTGCCATGGCATTTCTTAAATCGGGGTTGTTTGTTAATGAACAGATGTAGTCCCAGGCATTGGTGGCCAGAAAATTACTTTCGGAGTTTTTGCCTTCAGCAGGTTCCTGAAGCGAATAAACATCCTGCTCTTTAACGGTGCTTAACAGTCCGGAAATGTATTGGTTGATGGCTGCCTCCTCTTGCGGAAATTGCTGAACCAGACTTTTTCGGTAGTTGTTCATTCCCATGGGAAATTTTACCTCTTTGCCGCCAATATTAAAAACGTCAAAGCCGTCGTCATCTAACCGTTGGTATTGTAACCCGTCGAACAGGCCGAAGTATTTAAAAATATTGTGCATCATCTGTCCTTTATCAAGGCTTCCAATATAGTGCATGCCGGTCCCCAGCATCCGCCCGTTGCGCTTGTACGACTGAAGGGTGCCGCCCAGTTTTCCGTTTTTTTCTAATACGCAGACTTTGTAACCATGTTTGCTCAAAACAAAAGCGCTCATGAGTCCGCCAATGCCACTGCCAACAATAATGATGTCGTATTTGTTATCCATTGATTTTTGATTGATTCGTTATTGTTTTTTGGTAATTAAAAATACAATGTTTGAAGTAAATTGGGTCTTATCGATTATCTGTAACTCAAAGTCTGACAGGTTAATCCATTCTCTTATCATCGACTCCGAAATAAATTCCAGTTCGTGCTCTGTTTTATTAAAACCTGTTTTGGTTGAAAACAGTTCGGTCATTCTGGTTCCTTTATGGCGTTTTTTTAGCTCTTTGTTCCCGTCGCGAATTATGACCATTCCCTTTGACTGAAGACTTTTTATGCATTTTTCGACAACCTTTTTTTGCTTATGCTCAGGTAAGTAGTGTAACACATCGTTTAAAATAAATACATCGGAAGGGGGCATCTCGATATGGGTGATGTCTGCTTGTGAAAAAGTGCATCGGTTGTTGGCAAGGGCGCAGTTGGCAGCGGTTTTAATTTTGTCTTCATCGTAATCGAAACCATGAATAACTCTTTGCTCCGAACGAAGCGAAAGCATGAAATCGAGGTAGCCGTATCCGCAACCCAGGTCGGTAATTACTGCTTGTCGTGGAATAATCTCATCAAACATGCGGTAATTTGATTCCAGCTTTATCTTAATTTTTGTATACCATTCCAGCACGGGACCTTTGTAGATGTAATTCATTTTGATGAAACCGGCAAGATAAGAGGTTGTTTCAGCCTTCTCTTTTAAGGTGGCATATTCTCCTCTAAACCATTCCTGGATAGTATGTTTCTTCTCTCTTAAGTCGCTTCCCCACTGGTTATCGTTCATGGAAAGACGGGGATAGATTTTCACGGTGATTTTACCTCTTTTTAAAAACAGTTCACTTTTTTTGAGCATCTCATTGGGGCCATGAATCACCATGGGGATAATATCCAGATTTAACTTTTCGGCAAGATAAAAGGCTCCCTTGTGAAATCGTTTAATATGACCCTCTTCGGTTCGGTGTCCTTCGGGGAATATGGCCAGCGAATAGCCTTCGTTTACCAGACGGGTAAGTTGCCGTGTGGCATCTTCGTGGCCGGTATAGGCAGGAATAAACCCGGCATATTTAAGCGCCTTGCCGTACACCTTGTTGTTGTAATTGTCTTGGTTGGTAAACACTGCCACCTTGTGCGTTTGCAGCATCAAAATCATCAGGTCGATATGCGATTGGTGATTGGCAATAATGATGGCGGGTTTCGAAAAGTCCTCGTGGTGAGGGTTAATGAATTTTTTGGGAGATAAAAAATTCGAGTAGATAAGAGCTTTGGTTGAGTACTTAAGAAGCTTGTGGAAAAAGAGTTTTTTCTTTTTATCGTTTCCCGGAACTGTCTGCAGCAATCCGGCAATTACCGATAACAGTGCTCCCCCCCCGATAAACAGGATTCCGGACCAAATGGAAAAAACAAAATCCAGTAAAGTAATAGGGCGCTTTCGCTTTCCTTTTGAATAAGTTGTCAGCCATCTGAATAAAACCGGTTCGATAGAGAAGGTGATGAGTACCACTGAAAGGATGCCGATAATCGACATCAATGCAATGGATTTTAAGGCCGGATGTTTGGCAAAAATCAGTACCCCAATACCCAGCAATGTTGTTACTACCGACAACAAAATAGAAACCCGGTACGAAGCCTGATCAACCTTTCCAAACTTGTAGTTTAACAACATACCCCGCATCAGAAAAATACTGTAGTCGATACCAAGCCCAAAAATAAAGGTGATGATGATGATGTTAAAAATGTTAAAGCTAATACCGGCCAGCGCCATGATGCCGGTAACCCAAAACCAGCTTAAAACCACGGGAACCATGGTAATTAGTGTTAACTCAATTCTGCCGTAGGCAATTAACAAAATGATAAAAATAACGATGATGGAGAACCATACCAGCGTGTTAAGGTTATCTTTTAAAATGGCTACCACCTGTTGTGTTATGGATTGCCGGTTGATTACCCAGATGCCGGGATGATTTTGAAATGATTTTTCAACCTCCGGCAATTTGCTGACGGGCGCGTGTACCACATTGATTACCGCACATAGCGTGTTGGTTTCAATAAGATTGTCGGAGAAAATTGATTTTATCACCGGAAGCTCTTGAATCTTCACGGGTTGATATTTTTTGTCTAGAAGGGTGATAAATGATGAAAAGGCCGACCGCTTAAAATGGAGAGCTTCACCGTTTTCTTCCAATAAAGCAATGGTTTTGTCTTTTTTGTTTTTCCAGAAAGTTTTCCAGGTTGCAATTCGTTTTTCCTGTTCCTGTTTTGAGGGGAATAAAACAGAAGAACCGCCATATGCAGGAAGAACCCCCTTTTCTTTTAATGCCGAGAGTCGGGTGTCGGCAGCCTCATTGCGTTGAATGGCTTCATTCAGCGTTTTTCCTGTTGAAACAACTAAAATGGGTTTGCCATCGTTTCCCGTGAGCTTGTTGAGCAGTTTTTCAGCGTTGGCTGTTCTTTTAGTCATATAATTAAACTCGTTCATATCCGCTTTAAAAACCACTTTGTGCGAAACCGTGGTAAATAAAATCGTTACTGCCACCACGCCCAAAATTACCATTCTTTTTTTGGAAAGGTCGATGGAGGCCATTCGGGAAATAAAGTTGTTTTTATCCGGCTTTACTAATTCGGAGTTCTTTGAAAAGAGGTGGGGCAGTACCATTAAGGTGAACAGCGCTGCGCTGAACACGCTTATCGCGGCAAAAATCCCCAAATCGTTTAAAACTTTTGAATTGATAAAAAGCAACGATAAAAAAGCCGATGACGTGGTTAATGTACTTAGCAGGATAGGTGTTGAAAGCTGTTTAAGGATGTTTTCCGGATGGCCGAATTGTTTGAAATGAGCATAAACATGAAGCGCGTAATCCACCGAAATGCCAAGAAGTATTGATCCTATTCCCAGCGAAATGGCTGAAACCTCTCGCTCCAATAACGCCAAACCGGCCAAGGCTATTAATCCTCCAAACAGTACGGGAAGCATTATGATGAAAAAGGATCTCCAATTTCTGAAAAACAACGAAATAAGTAAGATAAGTGCAATAGCAGCAATGGAAACAGTGAGTTCAATGTCCTTTTTTATTTGCCGGGCATTGCCTTCGGCTACCACAGCACTGCCAAAATAACTTACTCCCAGATTGGAAGAATCTGCCAATATGGATGCCAACAGCGCATCAATATGCTCGAACAACAATTTGTTTTCAGCTGTTTCGTGTGGATGTGCAGGGGTAATAAAAAAGAGTAAATAGGAATAATCCTTGGTAAGGATATGGTTTTTATACAAGGAGAAGTTGTTGCTAACCTGTAGCTTTTTGAATTTGTTGAGTGCAATAAAAGTTAAATTTAGCGGGTCTTTTTTAATCATTCTTTTTGTAACAAACCCGGCCGGGGAGAGCAAGGTGCGGTAGTCTTTTTCCAGGGTGTACTTGATGGTTGAATCAGCAAGAAGCGAATCAATTCTCTGGTAATCGTTACTGTCAAGAAAAAGAGGGAGGTTATGGTAAACTTCGTCAAAAAGCCTGTTTATTTGCTTGCTGTCAGGCCCTGTGGTTACCGATGTGATTCTTGACGGGACAAAACGGATTGTCAGAGAGTCGGTAAACCGGTTGGCGAAATCTACCAACAATGCGGGATTAGCAGGGGAGTTAGTATCTTTTAACGAAACCATGAAAACAACTTTATCCAAAAACTTCGCGTTGTTGTAAACAAAGTTCATTTTTTTTATGGAACGGTTGTTGGGAAATATTTTTGTGATGTCTTCCGAAAACCTGATTTGAGCTCCAAACCATCCCGCCGACAAGATTAGTGCAGACAACGTTATCAGCGCCGGAATGCGAAACTTTCGGTTAAATTTGTAAAGAAAGGTAAAAAACGTTCCCATCGGTGTTTTTTAACAAGTGTCAAAAATAGGGTTTATACCTCAACAAGCCTACAGCGTCATAAAAATATGTTTGTTTTGGTGTTTTGGTATCCGATTTTATACTGCCTACAAAGTGAAAAATAAATTAATTCCAATATTAGGAAACATTTTCATTTTGATACAGTATAAGTTAATATTCGGATTGTTTTTATGGTAAAGCATCGTTGTTAACATTAATTAGTTGTTAATTCTCTTAGAAAACTACAAGGTATGCCGATTCTTGTAGTATTTTTGCGGGTGGAAAAGGGTTATTGGTAAAGCTCAATTTAATTTTTAACTGCGTGAACTTTTATTTAAAACATAAAAGGTGGGGGATTATTATACTGATTTTTCTATTGAAGGCGGTGTACAATCCCATGTTGGGACAGGAATCGCTGGGTCAGTCGTTGGGCAATTATAGCGGGGTTTGGGGAGGGCATATTAATCCCTCTTCATTGGTGTTGAACAAGGTTTTTTTTGATGTTAATCTGGCCGGAGAATCATTACATTTTTCAAATAACTTTGCTTATGTTCCTCATCAGGATTATTCGCTGTTTGGGTTAATTACCGCCGATACCATTATTCCCAAATATGGTAAGTACTTGTATAATGGATATTACACCTACTTTAGAAATCAGCATGTTAAGTGGGCTCGCATTAACTCTCGAATTATGGGCCCCTCGGTAATGTTCCAAAACGGAAAAAATGCTTTTGCGGTTACTACTTCGGTGCGCTTTGCCTCTTCGGGGGTGGATATTCCGTGGGAAACGCTGGTTTTTATGTATGAAGATTTAACCTATGAACCTTTACAGGGAATACGTTTTGATGACAGAGATTTTAGCTTTTCGTTGTTGACGTGGGAGGAATTGGCTTTTTCATATGCCGGAATTATTTATGATCGTAACGGAAATCAGCTGGCGGCAGGGGTGACCGGAAAGTTGTTGTTCGGGCTTAATGGCGGGTATAGCGAATTTCGTATTGCCGATTACAAAGCCATCGATTCGAAAACGGTTGATTTCTACCGGTTTCAAACCAATGTAGCTTTTGCTATGCCCTCTTCGGGGCTGGTTTCATCCTTTTCTCATCCTTTTAGCTCGGTAGGCTTTGGTTTGGGAGCTGATGTGGGTTTCACCTTTATCAAGAAACGAAATCGGTATTCTGAAAGCCGGGGATATCGTCCCTGCGAGTTTGCCTACGAGGATTACGACTATAAAATAGGATTTTCAATACTTGATTTAGGGGGCATATCTTTTAATAAAGATACGGAGTTTCACGCTTTTAATGTAGAAAATGTTACCTTGAATACTGATGACCTGGACACTCTTAAGGGGATGACAGCAGATGTTGCTATGCGATATCTTAGTAAATTGATGTTGGGTGACTCTAATGCTTCGTTAAAGGGCGATAAAATGAAAATAGGGCTGCCCACGGCATTGAGTCTGCAATTTGACTGGCATGCTCTGGGCTCGTATTATGTGGGTTTACTTTGGGTTCATCCTCTGCACTTTCGTTTAAAGGATACAAAAAGAGCTGCCCAAATAGCTTTGATTCCCAGGTATGAAACAAGAATGTTGGGTGTAAGCCTGCCGCTGTCGCTTTATCAATACGAACGCTGGAGATTTGGCCTGGCACTGCGGTTTTATACCTTAACAATCGGAACCGAATGCATGGGAACCATCTTCAATTTTAAAGATTTGGATAGTGTGGATATTTATTTCTCCTTGAAAATTAACCTTGACAAAGGAATCTGCAACTCGTTTAAACGGGGTGCTTGTATAAAAAAACGTAATTGGTAATGATACCGCGAGTTAAACTCTCTTTTCGATTTTTAGCTCCTCAGCTCTTTTAAATATAGCTGAATGGTGTTTTCCAGTCCCAGGTAAAGAGATTCGCAAATCAATGCATGGCCAATTGAAACCTCATCTGTCCAGGGGATGTTACGGATAAAAAAGTTAAGATTTTCTAAGCTCAGATCATGGCCGGCGTTAAGGCCAAGCCCGGCTGCTTTGGCTGCTTTGGCTGCTTCAACAAAAGGGGCAACGGCTTTTTCAGGGTTGGTAGTAAATCCGGCAGCATAACTTTCGGTATAAAGTTCTATTCTGTCGGTACCCGTTAATTTCGCGTTCTCCACCATTTTAGGATCGGGGTCAACAAAAATGGAAGTTCGAATCCCTGCTTCTTTAAACCGGGTTATAACATCAATTAAAAAGTCTTTGTGTTTGATGGTGTCCCAACCATGGTCGGAGGTGAGCTGATTGGGGTCATCAGGAACCAGTGTAACCTGATGAGGTTTGTATTTCATCACCAGGTCGATAAATTTTGGAATGGGATTGCCCTCAATGTTAAACTCGGTGGTTATTAATGGTTTTAGCAATTCCACATCTTTGTACCGGATATGGCGTTCATCAGGCCGTGGGTGAACCGTGATGCCCTGTGCGCCAAAGCGCTCACAATCCTGAGCTGTTTTTTGTACATCGGGCATATTGCCGCCGCGTGCATTACGCAAAGTGGCTATTTTATTGATATTTACACTTAACCTGGTCATAACTAATTCTTGAATAAATGAATGGCAAAGGTAGTATAATTGAGTGGTTTTAAGAAAAGGCAAAAGGAATATGAATTTTATTTTTCTTTTTTCTTCTGGAAACTGTATATTTTAGATATTTGCTATAAATTACAAATTATGAGAGCAGTAATTCAACGTGTTAAAAGCGCCTCTGTAACCATTGACGGAGTAGTGAAATCATCCGTTCAATCGGGATTGATGGTTTTATTGGGAATAGAAAATGGCGACAATATGGAAGATGTCAAATGGCTTGCCGGTAAAATGGCCCGTCTGCGAATATTTGAAGATAACAATGATGTGATGAACCTGTCTGTTCAGGATGTGGGTGGCGAGGTAATGGTGGTAAGTCAGTTTACACTGCACGCCTCCACTAAAAAAGGAAACAGGCCTTCCTATATTAAAGCTGCTCAGGCTGAAACGGCTATCCCGCTGTACAACGATTTTGTAAAGGAGATGGAAAACCATATTGGTAAACCGGTTGCTACCGGAAAGTTTGGCGCCATGATGGATATTACTTTGGTCAACTCGGGGCCGGTTACCATTATTATTGACACGAAAAACAGGGAGTAAAAGGGTGTACTCAACTTTCGCAAGCTAATAGATATAAGAAAATAGCCACAATATGCCCATGAAGAAATTGAGTCGGATTATTCGCAAATGTTATTGATATTGTTAATCAAAAATGATTTATTATTGTCATAATTTTTGATGAAAATGTTTCATGAGTGTTTATAAACCAATTGCGGTCTTTATTTTCCTGAGTTATCTCGGGCTTCTTTTTTATTTATACCGGGGAGGCGATAGCGGTGAGGTATATCCTGCCAAACCTGTTACTATCGTGGTTCATTCAAAACCCGGTTCATCCATCGATCTGATGTCGCGAAAAGTTGCCGAAGTGGCACGGAAGTACAGTAAAGTACCTTTTATTATCGAAAATCATCCCGGTACTCAGGGGATTGTTGCCATGCAGTACGTTATTGATAAAAAACCGGATGGTTATACCATGCTGGGAGTTACCAAATCATTTTTAAGTACGCTTATTGTAAATAAAAGTAATGTGGCTATTTCCGACTTTTTGTTTCTGGCCAATATGTTATCCGATCCCGAAGCTGTCATTACTAATAAAAAAAGTGGCCTTGCTACGATACATGATGTTGTTGAGCAGGCTAAAAAATTGCATGGAAAGCAAGTGTGGATAGGGCCGGGAACCGGAAGCCGTGACCATTTGATGGCTTTGAAATGTTGGGAAAAAATGGGGATAAATGGAGAGTGGGTTGACTATAAAAGCGGGCCGCAATCGGTTTTGGCCATGATGCGCAATGAAGCACCTGTTTATGTTGGAAACCCTTCTGATATTGCCGGAAAAGAGAGTCTGAAGATTTTAGCTATTGCTGCCAACAACCGTCTTGAGAGCCTGCCTGAGGTGCCAACATTTAAGGAGTTTGGTTATGCCATTGATGAGTCGATGTGGAGGGGGTTTGCCGTCAAAAAAGGAACGCCCCGGCAAGCCGTGCAGTATATAGCGGGAGTGTCAAAAAAAGTTTCGCAAGACCCTGCGTGGATTGATTACTGTCGAAATGTTTACTCTTTTCCCGATTACCTTGAAACGGATACATTTTCTGAAAAGATTGACGGTGAAATGGCCGAAACGATTGACTCTCTTCAAAAAGCAGGATTGCTTAATAACTATGTTAAAAACGGAATACTTCCTCTCCCGGTGATGGCGGGTCTTTTTGCCCTGCTCATGTTTTTTATTTTGTTGGTGTTTGTAAGGTTTAACGTTAAAAAGCTAACCTATAATTTATTGTTGTCAGGTTTATTTGTCTGGGTATCGGTACTCTTTTATTATCAAACCCTTCTTTTTATTATTCCGGACGGATTAAATATTACCAGTCCGGCTCTTATCCCCCGATTGTGGGCTGTGTTGCTGTTTATAACTTCAGTAGCTAATTTAATAAAGGAGTTAAAAGGTAAAAATAAACCGGTTAAGAGCGGTAGGGTATATCTGGTCGGCAAAATACTGATGGCTCTGTTAATTTATTTTGTCGCGATTCCGGAAGTGGGCTATTTTTTATCCACTCCCTTTTTTCTTTTGGCGGGTTTTTATCTTTTAAAGTATCATAAATGGCCTGTTATGATTTCATACAGTTTTGGGTTCGTGTTGTTTTCGTATGTTGTGTTTCAGTTGTTGTTAAAAATTGATTTGCCTCTTGGCGCTCTCTTTTTATAAAGCAAATAGGTA
>CAZKGB010000033.1:0-8719 GCA_964551935.1 uncultured Lentimicrobiaceae bacterium
ATAAGTAATCCAACAACTTCGTTGTTTTTTAAGCTTTGTATGTTTCAGAAACGAAAAATTTGACGGATTCACATCTCCTTTTTGCTCTTCCATTCGTGAAAAATCAATGGTTCTCCCGTCAACCCTCACCGGCGTACCGGTTTTAAGTCTTGCTGATTCAAAACCCAACGCTACCAGTTGTTCTGTTATTCCTAAAGAGGCGGGATCACCCATACGGCCACCCCCAAATTTTTTCTGACCAATGTGAATAATCCCGTTTAAAAAAGTTCCATTGGTTAAAATTACAGCTTTTGATCGTATTTCAAGTCCCATGGCAGTTTTTACACCGGCAACCCGGGCATCTTTTACAATTAAGCCCACCACCATATCTTGCCAAAAATCCAGGTTGTTTGTCTTTTCCAACATTCCTCTCCACTCGGCAGAGAACAGCATTCTATCGCTCTGTGCTCTGGGACTCCACATGGCAGGACCTTTTGATTTGTTAAGCATCCGGAATTGAATCATCGATTTATCAGTAACAATTCCTGAATATCCTCCTAAGGCATCAATTTCGCGCACGATTTGTCCTTTTGCAATTCCACCCATGGCAGGATTGCACGACATTTGCGCGACGGCATTCATATTAAGTGTTATCAGAAGTGTTTTGGAACCCATGTTAGCCGCCGCAGCCGCTGCCTCTGATCCGGCATGGCCGGCACCCACCACTATTATATCGTATTCTTCAAACATTGTATTTTTTCACGTGGAACATTAATGAGGCAGCAAATTTATATAATAATTTTCTTTCGATCGCATCAAAGATTTCTCTTCCATAGTGTGATCATCATACCCAACCAAATGAAGTACGCCATGAACCAAAACGCGCGCAAGTTCTATTCCAAAACCCACTCCATTGATAGTGGCATTTTCATTTACACGCTCGACACTAATAAAGATCTCTCCCCTAATCACACTGGCCACCTCCGATAAAGAAAAGGTAATAATATCGGTAAAATCGTGATGATTCAGATACTGCTCATTAATGGATAACAGGTAGGTATCATCACAAAAAACGTAATGAATCTCCCCGGGAATAAACCCTTCTGTTTCCATTACGTTTTTCAACCACGATGTATATTTTTTCTCGTCCTCTAACTTAAAACCTTCGTACTTATAAGTAAAAGTGATCATTTGATTTTATTGATTTTCCTGTTTTTTCGCCACTAAAATACTTTTCCAGTGCTAGTTTCCTTCGTTGATACTCTACCCTGTTCATGGCTCCTATATCAAACACTAATGTCAATCGTTCATCATTTAATAAAACAGATTCGGTTACATTCAAAAGAGTAAACATAATGATAGATATCTCTTCTTTTTCCTTTTTTTGAGATTCTATTATTTGAGCCTCGGTTTCACGTGAAACGCCATCTATATTTATTTTAACCACCTGATAATCTGTGGTATAGGAAATGGATACAATGCTATTATACTGATTTTCAGTTAGTATTGAAAACAAAGCTTCCATTCCCGTAAGCAAATTCCCAAAATAGGTTTCATTGATACGAAGTTTATCACTTATGTCCTCAACAAAACATTCTATGTCGTTTCTGTTTTCTTGTTTAAGGCGAACCTCAATTGTTTGGTTGGAGTTTTTCATTTTCCAATTCAATTTTATATAAGTATTTTTTGTACACCGACTTCAGGTAATAATTCAATTCAACAGGTTTTAACAAAATTATTCCTTCTTGACCGGTTTGACTCTTTTTATACTTTAAATTTTTAGTAAAGTTTCTATTGGGGTTGTTTTTACCCTCCTGCGATTCACGCCGCTTTTCTTTTTCTCTTTGTAACTCTGCATCTTTTGCCTTAAGCAGCCGCACCTTAATTTGATTTTGGCGTTCAATAGTTCGGCGGGTAATATTTCTATTTATGATGTCTTCCTCTGTTTTATCCATCTTTTTTAACACCTCATTGAGCGCGTTGCCATTACCACCATGGCTCTTTAACTCATCCATATACTCTTGCAGTTTTTGCCTTATTTCGTATTGCATGGCAGCCATACGCGCCAATTCGGCACTGTTACCGTTTTCGCCTTGCCCGCTCCCTTTTTCCTTTTTCCCCTGATTGGCCTTTTTTCCTTTACCCTTCTGTCCCTTTTTTAGCCCGTTTGAGAGCGACTCCTGCATTTGCATGATATCCTTCAGACTTGGTTTTCCGGCACCCTTACCGGGATTAGGGCAAGCGTTTTTACCCGACTTGTTACTACTACTCATACTCATGCTTTGTTGCATCTTTTCCAGAGCCTCTTCAAGCATCAATGCAAGGTTGTTAACATGTGTCAGGGCGTACTGTTGTTGCGCAAGACTCTGCCCTTTTTTTCTGTCCTGCATCAAACCTATAGCACTTGCCATATTGGATTCAATGCTTTTCGATTCGCGAATAATAAAGGGCTGAATAAAAACCTGACGTCGTCCAATCGCTCTCAAAGAATCACGAATAATGCCAAAACTTTCTTTCGTTTTTTTAAGCTCCCGGGCACCGGTAATAAAGCCGGGATCGCTGGCATCCGTTTTAGCGATGGCTGAATTAAGGTCTTCCAACTGAAAACTTAAATCCATTAAATTATCCAGAAGTCGTCGGATCATATCCATATCTTCCCCGGTACGCTGCTGCATGGCTGCCGACATCATACTCATCATGCTTTCCGACATCTTCTTCATTTTGGATGCGGCCCCTTTCTGACTTTCGGAAGCCTTTTTGCGTTTATGTTTCTCCAGCTGTTTCGAAGAAGCTCCCATATCTTTATTAATGTCGTTGATAGTCGCGGTATCCTTCTTCAGGTTAAAGGGTTCTTCCAACTCTTTATCAAGCTTGATGGATTCGTCAATTTCTTTTTCAAGCTTTTGAAACTCTTTGTTAAGGTTTTGTTGTTCTTTGGCCAGCGAATCGCTGCTTTTGGTTTTATTTTTTGAATCTTCGGAAAGTTGTTTTTCCTTATCAGCTAATTGGCTCAGCTTTTGAGCTGCTTCGGTGAACTTCTTTTCAAGCTCCATCTGTTTAAAAAGTTCAAGGTTTTGTTCAAGGTTTTCCTTTAAGGATTCATTCTTTTTCTTCATTTCGTCCAAAAACCGGTTTAGCTTATCCTTATCCATCTTCTCCAAATCCTTTTTCATTTTATCCAGCTCATCCTGAAACTTTTTATCGTTGAGCTTCTCGAACATCTTTTGCAGCTCTTCAAGCCTTTGTCGTAGCTCGGGAGATACTTGTTTTTTAATGGCTTCTTCAAGAGATTTAATTTCATTATTAAGTTTTTTTAGTTCATCAAGCCGTTGTTGCACCTCTTTTTCCCGGTTCAACATTTGAGCCAATTTTTGTTTTTCAGCCCAATTCAATTCCTTCTTCTCCAATAAATCGAGTTTAAATTTTTCAATCTGCTTGTTCAATTCTTCAAGATCTCGAAGTTGCTTTTGCATTGATTTTTTCACTTTATCAGCCGTACTATCCGCGGCCTTATCAAGCTCTTCATTTGATGGAAGTTTCACAAACCCTTTTAAACTTGTGGTCTTTTTAAATCCATGCAAAGCATCATTGTCACTTACCTCGAAAAAGTAATTTAATCCTTCGCCGGGTTTAAGTCCAAGATCAATCAAATTAAGACTATGCTCAAAATACTGCTCCGGGATGGTTTTATTAAAAAGAAGATCGCGTGAAACCCACCCTGTTGATTTATCCGTATTCGGTTTATAAAAAACTTTTAACGAATGAAATCCGTAATCATCGCTTATTTGACCGTTAAATTGCAGATATCCCATCACCTGAGTGCTTTGGTATTTTTTAACCGTTATTTTAGGATATTCATCTTTAACAACCTGCACTGCGTAGAGAATTGTATCGTGGCTATTCACAAAATGATTCAGCGCAACAAAACCGTACTGAAACGACTTGCTAACCCGGAATTGATATTCAAAAGTATTTTCTTTTACCTGAATGCTATTTACTGCTGTATCATCCATAACGAAATGTACTCCCGTGGCATCCCTGGTATGAATTCGCCATCGAATAGCAGTGCCCTCCGGCACAACCAAATCGCCAAGACCTGAAATGTTGTCCTGCTTTTTATGTAAATAGGATGGGTACTTTAACAACACATCAAACGAATAGACTACCGGTTTGGCTAAAACCCGCAAGTGATACTCCGCCGAAATATACTCACCGGTTTCAATTTGAAATATAAAACCTTTGTTAACGTTATTAAATGTGTACTCAAAAAAACCGCGCTTTACAGGGTAAAGTTTATAGGTAAACCCGTGACTCTTAACAAAAACTTCAGTGGGAATTTCATCGCCGTCAATTCGTATTTTTAAAGTAAAATCTTCGTGCTGAACAACAGAAAGGTCGGTATTTAAAAGGGTAACCTGATAGGGTAGGGGCTTTTCAAAATGTTTGGAGTAATGGATAATCCTGTTTGACGGTAAAGTTACAAACGACGGGTAAATAAGAAACAACAAAACTAAAATAACCACCGGCGGAAGAAAATATTTAAGATATTTGAGATTTGCTTTAAAATCAATGGCCTTTGTAAAAGGCACCGGTTTAAGCTCTCCGGTTTTTTGTTCGATAGAAGCTAATAAAAGTTCCACTTCTGCCTCGTGTGCTATTTTCTCTTTTCCTTTAAGCTGAAGAAGGTTTAAGAGTTTATCGTTTACTTCCGGAAAAAACTTACCCAGAAAAACTGCCGCATCTTCCTGAGATATTGTTTTGCTGAGGTTGAATATTTTTAATACCGGGACAATCACCCAGTAAATCAAACTAAATAGTGAAAGAAAAACGAACCCGAAAAAAAGCACCATTCTTCCCATTTTCCCAAGCCAGGCAAAATATTCGATAAAATCGATAAAAAGATAGAGCGCCAGCAATAAACTAATCGATAAAATCAGTCCCTTGATAAGTCGGTTTTTATAATACTTCCGGATGAAAGCATTTAATCGGGCCGATAATATATTAAAATCGTTGTGCATTGGCAACTTGTAGAGAATTGTTATTGTCTTTTCAATATCTTTGGCAAAGATATGAATTCGATTCACAGTATTAAATCTCATTTGTTATGAAACATTTATTTACCACGTTTATTTTATCCCTGCTGTATTTATCCACCTTTGGACAATATAACGACACGTTTAACTGGAAAAAGCGGTGCTCACACGTTCCCAATACAAACCAGAAAACGTTACAATATATTTACAATTGGCAAAACGATAACTTAAACGATTATGATGTTACGTTTTACTGGCTTGATATTAATGTTTCAAGTGCCTCCACCTATGTTTCGGGAAACAGCAGTATTACCGCACAGGTTACCGCCGTCGTACTCGACACTTTTGCTTTTGAACTAATACCCGAAATGACTATTGACTCATTCTTTTTTAATAACGTGCAATACACCGGTTACACGCGAGACGGTGATAATGTGTTGTATGCCGTTAATCCTGCTGTAGAAGGTCAAATGGTTACCGCGAAGGTTTATTATCACGGGGCACCACCCACAGGAGGATTTTTTTCAGGGGTAACCCATGGTCACAACGGCACCTGGAATAAAGATGTTACCTGGACACTTTCCGAATCGTTTGCTGCCAAGGACTGGTTTCCTGTTAAGCAGGATTTAGAAGACAAAGCCGACTCTGCCTGGATATTTTTAACCTGCCCGTCAGATGAAATGGCCGGATCGGAAGGGGTTCTGACCAACACGGTAAATTTAGGAAATGGTTATACACGGTACGAATGGAAAACACATCACGCTATCGATTATTATCTCCTATCGTTTGCCGTGGCCGATTATATGGATTACAGCATCTATGCACATCCTGACAGCTTAAACGGCGATTCTGTATTAATACAGAATTTTATATACAACGATGCCGGCTGCCTCAATTATTGGAAAGATGGTATCGATGAATCTGTCCCCATTATTGAACTCTACTCAAACCTTTATATTACCTATCCGTTTTACGATGAAAAATACGGTCATTGTTTAACCGAGCTGGGAGGTGGTATGGAGCATCAAACCATGACTACCATTGGCGGATTCAGTTTTCATTTAGTGGCTCACGAAATGGGTCACATGTGGTTTGGTGATAATGTTACCTGTGCTACCTGGCAGGATATTTGGGTTAACGAAGGTTTTGCTACCTATTCCGACTACCTGGCTAACGAAAACATATACGGATGGGATGCTGCCCAATCGTTTATTATAGGTGCCCAAAATAATGCTATGTCGCAACCCGGCGGATCCGTTTATATTCCGGAAGACCAAATATATCCGGGTAACGAGTGGCGAATTTTTAACGGCCGGTTATCATACGATAAAGGAGCTGCCATTATTCATACTCTTCGCCACGAAATTCAAAACGACAGCATCTTTTTCAGGTGCCTTAGTCAATATCAAACACAATACAGCGACGGAACAGCTACCGGCGAAGATTTTAAAAACGTGGTGGAAGATGTAACCGGAAAAGATTGGGATTACTTTTTCGATCAATGGTATTATGGAGAAGGTTATCCTATTTACGACTTCGAATGGTTTTATGACGACAGCGTAAAAGAGTTTCACCTTTCTTCAACACAATCAACCTCTTCATCCACACCCTTGTTTCAAATGCTGTTTGATATAAAACTCACTTTTGACGATGGCACCGACACATTAATCCATTTTGAACAAACCGCCAACTACAACTATTTTGTTTCGCCACAGGATAAAAAAGTTGTTAATGTTAGTGTTGACCCCGATAACTGGACCATGGAAAAGGTAAACAGCCTTATTTTGGATATTAACAAAAACGAAGTTTCAGAATCCTATTTTACCATGGGACCCAATCCGGCTTTCGACCACATTAATCTTTATTTTCCAAACAATGCCGGTTCCAAAAAAGCTATCATCATTAGCGATCTTTCGGGACGAAATATTTTAACACGGTACTCCACCCAATCCGAAACAACTATTGATATTTCAGGTCTCGCGCACGGAACTTATCTGGTTCAGGTTACAGAAGGGAATAACAAGTTGGTTAAACGGCTGGTTAAATAGTTTTACTACCAAAATCACACCCCTTTCGGTTTATTGTCGATGGGGGTTTTTTATTTACCTTTGCGCCTTAAAAATTTATCAATGAACGAGAACAAAATTCGTGTACGGTTTGCCCCGAGCCCAACGGGTCCACTGCATATTGGCGGGGTACGAACCGCATTATACAACTATCTGTTTGCCCGTAAAAACGGCGGTAAATTGATTCTTCGCATTGAAGATACCGATCAAACCCGTTTTGTTGAGGGAGCCGAAGAGTATATTATAGAAGCTTTCAAATGGTGTGGGATTGAATTTGATGAAGGTGTTACCAAAGGCGGTAATTACGGCCCTTATACCCAATCGGAACGGAAGGAGATTTACAAACAGTATGCCGAACAATTAATTGCTTCGGGTAACGCCTATTATGCTTTCGATACTTCTGAAGAGTTGGCAGCTAAAAGAGCTTCTTTTGAAGCTGAAAAAAGGACTTTTACTTATAACGCGAGCGAACGTTTAAACATGGGTAATTCGCTTAGTTTGCCCAAAGAAGAGGTTGATAAATTAATTAAAAGCGGAACACCCTTTGTGATTCGCTTTAAGATGCCGGAAAATGAAGTTGTTGAAATGAACGACCTGATAAGGGGAAAAGTTGAGGTTAATACCGCTGTTTTGGATGATAAAATCCTTTTTAAAAGCGACGGGATGCCAACCTATCACCTTGCCAATATAATCGACGACCATTTGATGGAAATTTCTCATGTTATCCGTGGCGAAGAGTGGCTTCCATCGTTACCTTTACATGTATTGTTGTATCGTGCTTTTGGCTGGACCGAACCACAGTTTGCGCATCTGCCACTTCTTTTAAAACCCGATGGTAATGGCAAACTCAGTAAACGCGACGGCGACCGTCTTGGTTTTCCGGTTTTCCCGCTACAGTGGAAAGATCCCAAAACCGGTGAACTATCAAGAGGTTACCGTGAAGATGGTTATTTTCCGGAAGCTTTTGTAAATATGTTGGCACTGCTGGGTTGGAACCCGGGAGATGAGCGTGAACTTTTTTCGATGGAAGAACTAATCGAAGCTTTTACGATTGAAAGGGTAAATAAATCAGGTGCTAAATTTGATGCCGAAAAAGCAAAATGGTTCAACCATCAATACTTAATTCAAAAAAGCAACAACGAGCTGGCTGAAGCTTTTATTCCCGTTTTACAAAATAAAAACCTCTTGGTTGATAAAGATTTTGTTACCAAAGTTGTTGAACTCGTCAAAGAGCGGGCCACCTTCGTAACGGATTTATGGGATCAAAGCAGCTTCTTTTTTACTCGTCCCGAAGAGTATGACCCCAAAGCTGTTAAAAAACGCTGGAAAGCCGCATCTTATGATCAAATTACCGAATTAAAAGATATTTTAGCCAATACCGAGCCTTTTACTGCAGAACATACCGAAAAGGTGGTAAAAAATTGGATAGAAGAAAAAGAGTATGGTATGGGTGCCGTGATGAATGCTTTCCGATTGCTTATAGTTGGCGCACTAAAAGGACCTCACTTGTTTGATATTATTGCTTTGCTTGGCCGGGAAGAGACCCTGGAACGAATTGTACGCGGACTTCAGAAACTGGGAAGAAAAGAGTAGGGGAGAATGGGGTAATGATATAATGGTACAATGATTCAATGGTACAAT
>CAZKGB010000033.1:8819-13103 GCA_964551935.1 uncultured Lentimicrobiaceae bacterium
AGAGTAGGGGAGAATGGGGTAATGATATAATGGTACAATGATTCAATGGTACAATGATACAATGGTACAATGATACAATGGTACAATGTGTAATGATGTAATGGTTTCATGGTTGTGTTTGCGTTAAAAAGTAGAAAAACGCGTCATTTCGAGGCACAAAATAATCTCATAATTCTGATAGTAAGGATGTTGGAACGTATAACAAAAACCTATTTATTTTTTACAAGCATTCAAACATTCAAACATTTAAGCATTCAAGCATTTAAGCATTTAAGCATTCAAACAGTAAATAAATAAAAAAAGATGTCGATTATATCAATAGAAGGAATGGAGTTTTTCGCTTATCACGGTTGTTTTAAGGAAGAACAAATTATAGGTACAAAATTCAAGGTCGATTTATATATAGAAACGGATACTGCAGTAGCTGAGGAGTCCGACAACCTTCATGACACGGTTAATTATCTGGCTGTCTATCGATCGGTAAAAGACGAAATGGATACAAAGTCAAAGTTACTGGAACATGTTGGAAGAAGAATTTTAAATCGTATAAAAAAAGATTTTCCCTCTATCGTTCATGCCAAAATAAAAATTAAAAAACTAAACCCGCCTTTAGGTGGAAAAATGGAGTTTGTAGCACTTGAAATAGAGGGTTAACTTTTCGATTCAATTATTATTTTCAAACTGTTACGTTTTTGTTGTTCACGAATTATTAAACTTAATTACCTGTTTTATTTAATCTCCTTTTTCCAATTTATCAGTACATTTGCAATGTATACTAAATACAACCGGTTATATGCGGCAAACTATTTTATTAATAATCTCATTTTTACTAGCATCTTATTCAGGAATTGTTCAAGGTATCAACAATTCCGACAGCACCGATTATTACTATCAAAAGTGTAAAGATGTTTATACCCAAACCGATAATACTTCTTCAAAAGATATCCAAACGGTTAAAAAAGCTTGTAAATGGTTTATTAATAATAACAAACCCGTATACGAAGCCTGGTGTTACGCCCTTATCGGCTCAAATTATTATAAAAACAATAACAACGACTCTGCCTGTAGTTTTTTCACAAAAAGCCTGAATACTTATAAAAAGGCTGATTTTATTGATAGTTTGGCCGTAACTTACGATAGATTAGCTACTTGCCTGTATTATAAAGGAAGTTTTCGACTTGCAAAAATTAATTATACAATCGGTTTACTCTATCCCGCTCCCGTTAATAACAAAGCTTCTTTGTTAAATGGCCTTGCAATATCATACGAAGCCCTTTCGCTTTACGACTCCGCTCTTTTAACATATAATAAAGCTTTGGACTTATATAAATCTACCGGCGATTCACTGGGAATTGCCTATACCTATTCCAATATCGGATCAATGTATCTGCAACAAGAAGGTGTACAACCAGAAGCCAAAAATTATTTATTAAAGGCTTATAACATTATTAAAAAAACCGATGATAAATTTGCTCTTGCAGGCATTACAAGTAACCTTGCTACCTACTACAGCTATAATAGCGAATACCAAAAAGCTTTAGAAAACTATTTAATTACTTACCGAATTGATTCAACCTTAAAAAATAAATTTCAAATCGGTGTGGATTTAAATAATATAGGAACAGTATATTTAGATATCAAAGACACCTTAAATGCCAAAAGGTTTTTAACCAAAGCATTGCAAATAGGGTCATCCATTAATGCCAAACAAATTGTTTCTTATGCAAGCTATAACCTGGGACACATTGATTTACTGCTAAATCACCTGGAAAGTGCCTTAACCTATGCCAATCTAAGTTTAAAATCGTCTAAAGAAACGGAAGGTACTGCGGATATTATAAGTGCTTTACAACTATTGAGTAAAATTTATTCCAAGAAGGGAGATTATCAAATTGCTTATAACTATTTAAATAAATACACTACGTTACACGATTCGATTTTATCCGTTGAAAAATCCAGGCAACTTGCCGAGGTAAAGGAGAAATACAAAGCTACTCAACAGCAAAACAAAATCCTGTTCCTGGAAAAAGAGAATCTTAAAACTAACAATATCCAAACATTACTCATTATTTCAATCATTTTAATAACCCTGTTTTTGATTTTTGTATTTTTCTCATACCAACTCGTTAAAAAAAATCGAAACCAAATTAAAAAACAGCATCTTTACTTTGAAAAGTTACTTTCAAACAGTATTGAATTTACATTTCTCATTGACAAAAACAGGGTTTTAAAATATGTAAGCCCTTCCTATACCGAAATGTTTAAAGGTAAACCGGGAGATACATTGAAAGAGGCTTTTTATTACAACCTTGACAAAGACTCCATCGAAAAAATTAATCACTTACTGAACTTGCTTTATAATGGTAAAAAAAGAGTATCGTTCGAGCTTGAGATACATAATATAAAAGGGAAAACCCGGTTTGTAACCGGAGTGGCTCAAAACTTTTTAAACGACAATATAATTAAAGGAATTATTGTTAATTTATGGGATGTTACCAAATTAAAAGAGGCCGGTGACGTTCTTCAAAAAAGAGAACAGGAATTGGAAGCATCCAACCAAACGAAAGAAAAATTGTTTTCAATAATCAGTCACGATTTAATAGGAAACATTGGTACTACTTCCGAGTTAATGAAGCTTTTAGATGACAATTTTGAAAGTTTTGATGAAGAAGAAAAACACAAAATCATATCCTCTGTTACCGGTACGCTGGAAACAACTTATACACTGGTTTCAAATCTATTATCCTGGGCACGTATTCAAATGAAAAAAATCTCAACCGATTGTAAAGCTGTTCTACTACATCCGATTATTATAAAAATAGCGAATCTTTATAGGAGTCAGCTTAGTGATAAAGCCATTGAATTAACGATAGATTGTGACAAAACAACACAGGTTTTAGCCGACCCAAATCAATTGGAGTTTATTTTCAGAAACCTGGTGCGAAACGCGATTAAGTTTACTCATACCGGCGGAAATATTTGGTTTTCATGCATCACACACAAAGGGTTTGTTACCGTAACGATTAAAGACAATGGTATTGGTATGAACGAGAAAAAAATTAATGAACTTCTGTCAAACACTTCAGAACTAACTTCAACGGTGGGAACCAACAATGAACAGGGAACCGGGTTAGGACTGATTATTGTTAAAGAGTTTATTCAGCTTAACAAAGGCAAACTTCAAATAAATAGTAAACCGGGCGAAGGAACCGAAATATTAATTACCTTTTTAGCATCGTAAATACAATTTTTTTTGTAATTTTGCAAGCCCGAAAACAGATGGTACCGTGGCCGAGTGGCTAGGCGGAGGTCTGCAAAACCTTAGACAGCGGTTCGAATCCGCTCGGTACCTCAAAAAACACCCTGTAAACCATGGTTTACAGGGTGTTTTTCTTTTAGCATACCAATATGTAGTTTCTATTTTGTTTTTAATATTTAGCAAACTCTTTCGGTTTCACGATGGTAAAAGTCCTTACAATGTTAAACCCTATATGAATGTCGCCTTTCAGCCAGTCTCCGGTTGTGTAAGGAAGAAAATATTGTTCGGTAATACCGGCGGAATTGGTTACAAAAAGCTGAAAAACATGACCTCCTGTTTCGATATCAATACCTAAGGAGAGGGAATTGTAATAATCGTTAGCCGTTTGTTTGGATAAAATGTAATGGTATTCAAAATTAAAACTCATCCGCTTTGACAATTTAATCCTTCCGGCGGTACCCAACGTAAAAATATCGTTATCATCTTTTGTTGTTTCCACTAAATTGTAATGGACATAACCGGGAATTAATTGCAGCGAAAAAGAGCTGCTAAACTTTCGGGCGATAAGAAGTTGATTGACATACGACAAGCGACTTGAAAAATAACTATAGCGATTGTCAACCGGATTTTTTAACGATATTATTCCCATAAATCCATAATAAGAAACAGAAACCGGCATATTGCGAACCCCTGTACTTTGCCGTAACAGTTTAACTTTGAGGTTGCCATCCCAGGTTTTGTTTTGGGTAGTACGTCCGATACCTATTGCCAGCCAATCGGTTAGCCCATACGAAAATCCTATCCTGGTGGTGGCCTGATCGAACCCGAAAAAATCGTAAAACCCCGAATTAACAGGCCCAAAATGGTGTTGTATATTCATCAGCATGGTTCCTTTAGCGGGGTTTTCAATAGATTGGCCTATAACCACGTGGGTACTTTTAAAGGTTGCCCATGCATATTCTGTTTGTGGCTCTTCATCAAACAAGTCCATTAAGTTATCATTCTGAGCCACTAACAGAGATGAA
>CAZKGB010000034.1:0-12860 GCA_964551935.1 uncultured Lentimicrobiaceae bacterium
ATATTCATCTTCATTCTCAAAAGGGCCGCCAAGCGCAAATCGTATTGTGTCAAATCGGGGTTAATGGATTTTAGTTTTTCGAAAAAGTCGTTGTTCAGTTCGCTAAAATATCGGCTAAAAAGTTCCCAGTCCTTATCGTATCGCAAACTTTTGTTAAGTTCCATTTGCAGCCTCTTAACCTTCGATTTTGTTTCATCCGGAACCTCCGGAAGAACATCATTAACCGCTTTACGAATATTTTGCAAAATACGGTTCTTCTGTGTCATGTGCAAAGCATGCGAAGTCAGCAGTTTTTGTTTAAAACTCAGCTCTTTGTCCAGTTCTGTTTTCTCCTTTTCAAGGAGTTTACCTTTAATCGTCAGCAACCTGGCCTGTGTATGCTTTCGATAATAAAGAATGGCCACGACCAAAACAACAATAATAAGAATCAGCCCGCCGCCAATAAGTGTTGTCCGGGTTTTGGCTTCAGAAATCTTTTCATTTAAAATCAATTGTTTAATTTTTTGATCCTTCATATCAGAATCAAATTTTGAACTTAACTCTGCAATCTTCTCACCGATTCTTTCATTGTCGATACTATCGCTCACATCACTATACTTTTCATAATATAATAACGCTTTGCCAGGCTCATTCATCGATTTATAAACCTGATAAAACTTATAATAAATCCGTTGCTCTTCCTGAATCAACTGATATTTTCCTGCAATCTCTAACGCTTTATTCAGAAAATACATTGACGAATCCGACCTACCCTTTTTACTATACACCAGCCCTATATCCGACAGCACGTAAGGAATATTCCGAACGGTTGACAATCTTGAAAAACGTCTGTACCCCTCCATTAAATGCTTAATTGCTAAATCAAGATCTCCCTTCTCAGAATAAGTCAGCCCGATATTTTGATGGGCAATAGCCACACCTTCTTCATCGTTTACAGTAGAATAATGCGACAGTGCTTTATAATACATTTGTAAAGCCGAGTCATACAAACCCAAATCGTGAAAAACCGTTGCCATATTAAAAATAATGTTGTTATAAAGACCTGAACTCCGGTTTTCGTCAACCAATGAACCAGCTCTTTGCAGAAACATAAGCCCTTTATTATTGTTTCCCATGTCGAGATAGATATTGGCAATGGTTCCATACCGTTTAGCAAGATTCACACTATCCTTTATTTTATCAAAAATGGTTGCCGCTTTAAATGAATACTCAAGCGCTTCCCTGTAGTTACCCATTTCGTTGTAAGTTGATGATATATTTCCCAGAACCATAGCATAGTGTATCGTATCACCCAGCGTTTTGAAAAGTTTCAGACTTCTTTTACTATTGGAGAATGCACTATCAAAATCTCCCATTCGCCGGTAAGTAAGCCCCAATAAGTCTAATGCCTCGGCTTGAATATATTGGTTCTGTTTACTTCGTTCCATTGCTGAATAACAATAGAACAAACTCGAATCAAGCTGATCCTTATAGTAATATGATAAAGCCAGCAAAACACCGGCAGCGCTGAGTAAACTGTCATTTTCAAGTTCAGATGATATCATTATTGCTTTTCTACTATACTCTATTGAGGAGTCCAATGAGTGATTCCAGTAATAGTTCACCAGCTTTACAGAGGCGTTATAAGCTGACTGATTATCTTCAATTGTTGCTCTTTTCAAATTGCCCACCGCAATATCCGTTTGAGCCAAAGCCGTGGAAAGGATAATGACCAGCAGAATAAGCAGAGTAACAAATGATTTATCAAAGGTAGAATTTGGTAAGTTCATCCGTAAACATATTTTATGTCATCAAAGTTAGGCAATCTACCTGAAATAAAACATAAAAATTAATCACCCCGCAGACCCTTCCATTTTATTTACCTTATTTAATGGTACTTAAACATTTGCAATACACCTCTATTCTACCTGAATAGCTTTACCCATCTAATCCAGTCTACCTGTTTTCAACCCCAATAATTAGTGTACCAGAAAGTAGAGTAATAGATTTGCTTCCTGTAAAAATCCAACTACTACCATTATGAAAAAAATATTTACACCATTCATTCTTCTTATTATGATTTTTGGTAATCATGCAACCGCACAAGTGGCCATCAACACCATCGGTGCAGAAGCAAACAGCCATACCATGCTGGATATCAGCTCCGACTCCAAAGGACTGCTTATCCCGCGATTAACCACCGTACAACAAAATGCACTTGCCTCAAACATTGGCACAGCCGAAAACGGATTGTTGGTTTTTAACAGCGATGATTCGGCGTTTTACTACTGGAACGGAACAGCATTCATCAAACTCAATTCGGGGGATATGGATAAAATAGTTGATGCTAACGGAGATTCAAAATTTGAACTGACTGATTTCTACGGCACCGATTACGCAGCACTCACGCTTGAGGATACGGTTTATTTCAAATTCAAAAAGGGATACCTGGAATTTCTTAACAATGGCAACTCGGTATTCATAGGCTACTCAGCAGGTATTAACGACGACAAAACAAATAACCAAAATGTATTTATAGGATACAAAGCCGGTTTTGACAACACCTCCGGCGATCACAATATTGCACTTGGGCCCTATTCATTACAGAATAACACTACCGGAAAATCTAATTTCGCATCCGGGTACTCGGCCTTATCTGCCAATACCGAAGGAAACAGCAATTTAGCTTTTGGGGAAAACACACTGCATAACAATACATCAGGCAATAAAAACATTGCGTTGGGTGAAGAGTCGCTTTATTCAAATCAAACAGGGGACTACAACATTTCGGTTGGTAATAGTGGTTTAAACAAAAACACAAGTGGTGAAAAAAACATCTCTATCGGGTTTGTTTCATCCTACAACAACACCACAGGTGAAGGAAACATAACCCTTGGCCATCAGGCCAATTATTTTAATCAAACAGGCTCAAACAATACCATCATTGGAACGCTGGCAGGCGTGGGTTCGATGAACACCTCCCGGTCAGGTTCCGTATTTCTGGGGTATCAGGCCGGTTATAACGAAACTTCAGACAACAAACTATACATCGAAAACTCCTCCTCCTCCACCCCTTTAATTGGAGGTGATTTTTCTGTTGACCGCGTGGATATTAACGGAACCGTAAAAATTACCGGCGGGAATCCGGCATCCGGGAAATTTCTGAAATCCGATGCGGCGGGTTTGGCTTCGTGGGATAGCATTTCATTAAACAGCCTGGTTAACACCTTTGATAACGACACCAGTATTTTTATGGGATACCACGCCGGCATCAACGATTCAGGAAACACTTTTAACGTGGGCATAGGACGTGAAGCTGCCTTTAAGAACGAAACCGGAACCGAAAATGTTGCCATTGGATATCAGGCTTTGTACTACAACATTAACGGATCGCATAATACTGCTGTGGGGGCCTACTCCCTTAATTCATACTCATCCGCAGGAAATACGGCTATTGGAAACAGCAGTTTAAAACAAAACCGGGGAAACGCAAATACTGCCGTGGGAAGGTTATCATCACAAGCCAACATTCTGGGTTGGGGTAATACATCACTTGGTTACCTGAGTAATTTTTATAACAGTTCCGGTTATGGAAATACTATAATTGGCTATGGCAGCGGCCATGGTGGTTCTGCTCATTCAAAAAGCGGTTGTGTTTTTATTGGATATAAATCCGGGTTTTACGAACAGGAATCCAACAAACTATACATTGAAAACTCCGACACTACGGCACCCTTAATAGGGGGTGATTTTGCCCTGGATGAGGTTTACATTAACGGAACCCTGAAAATTGCAGGGGGAAATCCGGGGGCAGGTAAAGTGTTAACCTCCGACACTGCGGGAAATGCAAGTTGGCAGTTAACTTCAGGAGTAACCGAGCTTAACGACTTAACCGATGCCGTTTACGACAGTTCAAGTCTGTTTGTCGGATATCAGGCAGGTACTTTTGATGACGGTAACAATAACAATACAGCGTTGGGGTCTGAAGCGCTTAAAACAAACAATACCGGAAGCAACAATAGCGCTATGGGAGCCCAGGCACTATTCAGTAATTCCACCGGTGAGAATAATACTGCTACCGGATACAATACATTGTACATCAACGACACCGGAGTTAACAATACCGCCATTGGATCAAAAACACTTTATAACAACAACAGCAACGATAACACAGCAATGGGTTTTGAAACGCTATATTCCAACATCTCGGGTGAGAAAAATTCAGCATTAGGATCACAAGTGCTGTATAATAACTCCACAGGATCGAATAATACAGCCATTGGATACCGCTCTTTAAACCAAAACTTAAACGGTTATAAAAATACCGCCCTTGGATCTGAAACACTGGGTGAGGTTACCAGCGGCCATCAAAATGTATCAATCGGTTCCTCTTCGGGTAGTCTTGGCAATGTAAACAACTGTACCTTTATCGGAGTATCTTCCGGCAGCAACTCTTCTACCAGCCGTTTAAACAGTACTGCCATTGGATTTCAAACCACCATTACCGCATCCAATCAAATCCGGTTTGGAAATACTACCGTTACCTCTATTGGCGGTTATGCCGACTGGACCAACATTTCGGACGGCAGGTTTAAATCTTCTATTACAGAAGATGTAAAAGGACTCGATTTTATTTTAAAACTCAGGCCTGTATCCTATAATCTTGATATTGACAAAATCAACCGTTTCATTGGAAAAAACAGAAAAAGTAATCACGGCAACCGTTCCCTTGAAAGACAAACCGGATTTATTGCTCAGGAAGTTGAACAGGCAGCTGAAACGCTGGGATTTGAATTCAGCGGTGTGGACAAACCCAAAAACGAAAACGACTATTACGGATTAAGATATGCCCAGTTTGTTGTGCCGCTTGTAAAAGCCGTTCAGGAACAACAACAACTTATAGAACAGCAGCAACAACTGATAAATCAATTAATAGAAGATGTAAAAACACTGAAAGCGCAAACCACAAACAGTAATAACCAAAGGTAGGAAATTTGGTTTATCCCGTCCGGCAAATAAATATTTGTTCCCGGGCGGGATTTATACATCATCTAACAACACCTGTTCTCCTTCTGGACCGGTGGACAGGCAACTGTTCCGTACGAACAATAGACGCAACAATCGCCCGGTTTGGCTTTCAGCACTGCATGGCAGTTTTCACACTCGTAAAAATACCGGCAGGCATTTTCAGGCATCTTTTCTTCTTTTTGATGGCCGCATTCGGGGCAGGTGATTATTGAAAACAGTTGTATTTCCATCATTTAAGGGGTATCTCTTTCATGATCATGTCCATCCGCCATGGCAATTTTCTTTAAATGCATCCCACATACAGGGCAATTCCCGGGTTTATCGTAAGTTTTATCCCCTTCGCATTTCATGGGGCACTGATACTCCGCCGTTTCCTTTTTATCCTGATTTTTCACTTCTGCTTTTGTCTCTGTTTTTGTTTTATTACCCCTACTGCTGCAGGCTGTAAAAGTGATTCCACCTGCCAACAAAAGCAGGGCTGTTCCTAAGATTAAAACTGTTTTTTTCATTTTACTAATTATACTATTTTGGTGAAAGATTGTATAATTTTAGGAATTGTTTTGTGAGTTTCTTGATTACTGTTTATTGAGATAATAATCCATGTAACGGATTAGAAAATTCAAAAGTGAAAGCTGCCCTCCTATTTAAGAAGGCAGCTCTCTTTAGAAATTAAAGTCCACTTGTTTTATCCACTCAGGGATTTCTGTCCGTTGGAATCGTGCCTAATTATTCAATTGGTTTATTCCACATCCTCAAATTCAGCAGCATCATGATAAATTTCATCAGGTATTCCAAACAACGAAATAATTTTCCCTGACAACAAACCGGCAACCACTGCAATAACAACGGTAATTGCAATTCCTTTTAACTGAGAACCGGCATCCAGGCCATCTACAACAACAATAGCTGCTAAACCACCAAATATCCCGGGAAGACCATGAAGGTTGGAAACCCCGCATGTATCAACAATTTTATGAAAACGCTCCTGTTTAGCCTGAAAAACAGCAAATCCCGTAGTTGACAATGCTCCTGCAATAAGACCAATCACCATAGCTTCCATATGCGTTGCATGGTCGAAAGTAGCCCCAATGGCTACACCACCCGCCAAGGCGGCGTTGGCAATATCAGCAGCATTAATTTTTCCTCTGATAGAAACTGTAGCAAAATAGGTAGCGATGGTTGAACCACTAAGGGCCAGAAAAACATTTACAACAGCCATGGGTATTGCTTCAGCAGGGATAAGTGCAGAACAGAAACTGGGCCAGAAAACCCACAACACCATACTTCCCAGCAACGAAAACCTGTCAGAAGTTGCATCAGCTAAGATAGGTTCCTCACGTTGTTTTTTTGTCGTCAACGAAATTGCAGCTGCTATTCCAAACAAAGCTCCAAATGCATGAATTACAATTGAGCCGCCGGTATCAGCAACTTTACCAACAAAGCTAAAATAATCGTCTACCACAATTAGTTCGTTTAAAATATAAAACGGAATAAACAAAATGCCCAATATCATATATTGATACATTTTCATTCGTCCAAGTAGAGCTCCCGCTGCAATCAGCAAACTGGCCGCTCCAAATTCAGCAAGTATGAACTGCTCTATTTCACCTCTCTCTTCAAAAATAGCCATTCCCTTTATAGATAAATACAAAGGCAACGAAACACTCACCAATAAAAAAGTAGCGGTAATGGCAGAACGACCATACTTTTTTACAAAAACCATTAAAAAGCCGAAACCAATCAATAACATGGCCATAATGTGAATAGCCCGGTTGTATTGCTGCACTTCCAATATTGAGGAAACCTGATTTTTTTCAATTCCCTCAGCAAGTAAACTGGCTGATGACCCTACAATAATTACGATCAACGCCACCAATTTTGTAATAACTCTTTTCATGAAAACATGTTTAGGATTAGATTGTATTAATTATTTTCAACACATTAAGCGTTGTTAAAAAAAATCGCCCGACCTAAAAAGCCAAAAGCTTTTTGTCTAAAAGCGCGCGTAAAACTACTTTTTTTTACAAGCTAATGCTTGCAAAAAGCAACAATTTACTCTAATTTATTCTGAATACAAAAAAGGATATTTTACAGGTTTAGCTATAGTAAAAACTATACTAAAGTCGTTTAATAATTTTTTACAATCCTCCACCCATTAAAACAACCAATCCCCCCTTGCATCAGGGTTTAAACACGAATTGAGTTCTGTCAGGATACGAGCAGCGAAATTAATGATTATGTTCTTTGTGATTGTGTTCGTCAACAACGACAACCTCTTTTAAGTACATACCGCATACCGGACATCTTCCCGGCTTATCATAGGTTTTATCCCCTTCGCAGTACATGGGGCAATAATATTTTCCCCCTGTAATACTATCGGATGTTGTTTTGGTTGAGGGGTTGGCTTCCATATTCTTCATCTCCTCATCGCTCATGGTTTTTCCACCGTGATTGTGGCCTGTCGAAACTTTCCCTCCTTGCGGGTTCATCATACTCGGTTTTCCGGCCAGTTGTGCCGAAGCATCAATCATAAACACCCCGTTGGAAGCAATCACTTCTCCCTCATTTAAACCGCCTGCTACTACGTAATAGTTGCCGGTTTCAGGGCCGAGGGTAATTTCACGAAAAACAAATGAGGTCGATTTTCTGTTTGGCACCTTTACATAAACCACCGCACGTTTTCCGGTCCATAAAACGGAGGTCTTGGGAATATGCAGTTGATGGGTGTTTTCCGCCGTTGTTGATTGCAAAATACCGTTGGCGAACATTTCGGGTTTCAGCTTCCTATCACGGTTGTTCATTTCCACGCGAACCTGTGCCACCCTTGTTTTTGCGTTGATAAACGGATCGATGTAAGTAACCGTCCCCGTGTAAGTTTTTCCGGGAGCCGACCGGAGGGTAAACCGGATGGTATCGCCCTTGTTGATCCAGGGTAAATCCGATTCGTAAGCATCAAACATCACCCATACTTTTTTCAGGTTAACCACTTTAAACAAAGGAGAACCCTCTTTTACATAATCGCCAATGGAAACATCCCGCCGGGTAACGGTACCCGAAATGGGTGAGAGTATATCAAAGTTAACTGTGGGTTTTCCCTGATTTTCGATGGCGTCGATCTGATCATCATTCAAACTCCAAAGTTTCAGCTTGCTACGCGTTGAGCGATAAAACGAAGGGTTGGATTCCTTGTATTTCCGGGCTTCAATCAGTTCGCGCTGGGCTGTAATCAAATCGGGAGAATAGAGAGAAGCAAGCTTTTGCCCTTTTTTAACCTGTTGTCCCGTAAAGTTGACATAAAGTTTTTCTATTCTTCCTCCAAAACGGGCTGTTAAAGCGGCCATATTTCTTTCATCGGGTTTTACCTTACCCAACAGGTAAACAGCTTTTTCGGACGAACCCCTTTCTACAGTATAAGTTTGAACCTCCGCCAATTTCATGGCTGAAGGGCTCATTTGTATTTCATCAGGGTTAACAGCTTCATTGCTGTTGTTTATGCCGTCGTCCACGGGAATCAAATCCATTCCGCAGATGGGGCAGCTACCGGGTTCGTTTTGCCTGATTTGAGGGTGCATGGAGCAGGTCCAGATGGTCTCTTTGACTTCTGTCTGTTCCGTATGTTCGTGTTGGTCGGTTGCTGTTCCGGTTCCACCAAGAAGAGCCCAACCGGCTGCCAGCCCGATAATGAGGGCTGCTGCAGCTATTGTAATGGTTTGTTTGTTTATGTTTTTCATGATATTGTTTGTTTAAACCGCTAAGGCACGAAGGCGCAAAGCTTTTTTATTATTTTTCCGCTAAATCTTTTCTCCGTCATTCCGACGACCGCCGGGCGGAGGAATCCCCAACATTGAACAACCGAATACCCTTTTGTCGTAAGGGCAGGCTGATACTTGGGAGATTCCTCGTCGCTCCTTACGTCGCGCTTCCCTCGGAATGACGTTGGGGCTTACTCTATTTCTCCGTCATTCCGATAACAAAGGAGGAAGCCTGCCCGACTGCATCATTCAGGCGGGAATCCCCTTTTAAACTTCTGAGACACACCGTCATTAACGGGTATTCAAAGAGACGGCGTATCTTAAACTTTGCATCTCTGCGGTTTATATTTATATTCCTTTCAACCTGCCAGATTTCCTCCCGCAGGGCTTTGTTCAATCTGACAGGTTACCGTCCCATTAAATAGTTTACAAAAGCAATGGCAGCCTGCTTGTCGGAACGGGCTTTTTCCAGTTCCAGCGAATACTTTAATAGTTTGCGCTCCATCCGTAATATCTCTTCAAAGGCTTTCCCGCTGGAGGCGTAGTCGCTTTCCAAAATACGGATGGCTTTGGATGCCAATTCCGATTGTTTACTGAAAAGGGCAATTCTTCTTGTGGCATCGTTATATTGGGTGTAAACCTTTTCAAACAATGTTTCCAGTGCATTTATCTTATCCTCTTTTTGGTATTGCGTGGCTTCCTGAAGCAACACAGCCTCTTTAACCATGCTATTGTATTTACGGCGATAGAGCGGAATGGTGATGCCTACCTTTACAAAAAGGGCATCTTTTCCGCCATCTGTAGTAACTCCATTGTCACCTACATTGATGTAATCAATACCGGCCAAAATGTTAGGAGCTCCCTTGCTTTTTGCCTGCGCTTCCTGCTCTTTATACGACCGGAACATATAATCAAGACTTTGCAGTTGATTGTTGTTCTGTTTCAGACTGTCCAGTACAGCCTGCCTCGAAAAAGGCAAATCATCCATCCACAGGGTTTCGGGAATATCCACCGGACTGTTTTCATCCACATTGAGCAAGTTATTGAAAGATACCAATTCTGAAAAATAGCGGTCACGCAACAGTGCCAGCGTGTTTTCCAGGTCGGCCAGCTCCATTTCCACTCTCAGCTCGTCCACACCCGAGGCAGTTCCTGCTTCCATTTTAATAAGAGCCAGGTTTTTGAAAGTTTTCAAAATTCGAATGTTGTCGTTGGTTACGGCCATACTCTTTTTTAAAAAGTAGAGCTTGTAATAACTTGACTTTACTTCAAAAAACAGATTTGACTTTGCCTCCTCAAAAAGCTCGTATTTGGCTTTGGCACGACTCACCGCTACCTCTTCACTTTTGCCGAGGGTTCCAAACCACGGAAACATCTGCGTAGCGGAAATCTTAAATTGCTGAGGACCGTTTTTGGTTTCCACGGGCAAAATAAAGTATCCGAAAGTTACCTGCGGGTCGGGCAAGGTTCCAACTTGTGGTGCTTTTTCCAATGCCGCCATGTATTGGTTGAACCTGGCTTTGAGAGCAGGGTTGTTTTTGGCTGCTGTTTCCAAATACCGGGTAAGGGTATCCTGAGCGGAAAGTCGTCCACCAAACAGCAGCAGCAGAATGATTATGATTGATTTTGTTTTCATATTTTTATTTTTTCCCGCGAAGACACTAAAGCGCAAAGGTTTCATCGGTTTATATTTTGTAATGTTTTATTTTTTTTGCGCAGTTACAAACTGCTTAGGGTTTATCATTGCTCACGGTTACAAACCGTGAGCTAAAAGAGAGTTTATTATCCGTCATTCCGGCCGTAGCGGAGGAATCTCCCAAACAACAGGTAAGTTCTTAGGGGATTTCTCCTCCTGCGTTGTCGAAATGACAGTTTTGTTCATTAGCTGTTTTTTCATTTTTCAATCTGTCAGGTCTCTTCCTGCTTGGCCAACACAGGCCTGACAGGTTTTCGTTTAACAATGGATTCCTGCCAGATGCTGTAGAGCACGGGCACCACAAAAATGGTGAGCGTGGCGATGGTCATGCCGCCAAAAATGGGGATGGCCATGGGCACCATAATGTCCGATCCTTTACCGGTGGAAGTGAGTACCGGCAGCAAGGCAATCAAGGTGGTGGCCGTGGTCATAATGGCCGGGCGAACCCGCTTGTTACCGGCTTCTAAAATGCCGGCTCTCACCTCTTCAACGGATTGGGGTGGTTTCCGGTCGAAAATTTGTTTGATGTAAGTGCTGATAAGCACGCCATCATCCGTGGCAATGCCAAAGAGGGCGATAAATCCTACCCACACCGCCACACTGAGGTTGATGGTTCCTATCTGGAACAGGTTGCGCATCTGCACATCGCCCATGCTAAAATTCATAAACCAGGGCTGGCCATACAGCCATAGCATGATAAAACCACCGGAAAAAGCCACAATAATTCCCGAAAAGATCAACGAAGCACCTGTTACCGAACGAAACTGAAAATAGAGAATCAGAAAAATGACCAGCAAAGCAATGGGAATCACAATCATCAGCCTGTTAGTAGCCCTGATCTGGTTCTCATAATTTCCCGTAAATTTATAGTTCACCCCGGCAGGTAACACCAGTGTTCCCTCTTCAATTTTTTCATTAAGGTATTTCTGTGCGTTTTCCACCACATCCACCTCGGCATACTCCGGCTTTTTATCAAAAATTACATATCCCACCAAAAAGGTGTTTTCACTTTTAATAAGCTGCGGCCCTTTGGTATATTCGATGGTGGCCAGTTGACTTAAAGGAATCTGCACCCCGACAGGTGTTGAAATCAAAAGCTTTTTCAAATCTTCGGGATTGTCCCTGAACTCACGGGCATATCGTACACGAATGGGATAACGCTCACGGCCTTCCACGGTGGAGGTGAGTGCCATGCCTCCCACCGCCGAGCTAATGTACTCCTGAAAATCTTTAATGGTAAGTCCGTAACGGGCAATGGCATCGCGATTAATCCTGATTTCAAGATAGGGTTTTCCCACCACACGGTCGGCAAACACCGACGGTTTGGAAACACCTTCCACCTCTTTTAGCAAGGTTTCTAATTGCAAACCCACCTTTTCAATGGCTTCGAGGTTCGGGCCGAAAACTTTGATACCCATGGGAGCCCGCATGCCGGTTTGCAACATCACCAAACGGGTTTGAATGGGTTGAAGTTTAGGAGCAGAGGTCAATCCCGGAATTTTAGCCTGTTTCACAATCTCTTTCCAAATGTCGTCGGGCGAATGAATACTTTTTCGCCATTGGCGGAAATATTCTCCATCCTCATCCGGAATCAACCGGTCTTTATCAATAACCATAAATCCTTTTTCAGGATTGTATTTGGTTCCGTCTTTCAACAGGTAAGCCCCGTCATCATCCGTTTTGAAGCGCATGCGGCGACCGGCTTCGTCTAATACATATTCCGATTTATAATTAATCACATTTTCAAACATGGAGATGGGAGCCGGGTCTAAAGCCGAGTTCACTCTTCCCCATTTACCGACTACATTATCCACTTCGGGGATGGCGTTCACTTTTTTATCCAACAGACGAATCACTTCGAGGTTTTCCTCCACACCCGAGTGAGGCATGGTGGTAGGCATCAGCAAAAAGGAACCTTCATCCAGCGAGGGCATAAACTCCTTCCCTATCCCGGGAAAAGTTTTATCCATCGACTGCCATACTTTGGATTCAAGTACAAATTTCGGCATAAAGCCAAAAACCTTATCCATTCCCTGCCAGGCAACTACGCCGAAAAAAATAACAAAAACCGGTACGGACAAGAATTTCCATTTGTTGTTTAAAGCCCACATCAAAATTTTAGGATAGAAATAGATGATAGAGATTAAGAAACCAAGAACCAGCCCCACCATCAGGGCAACAAACAGAACATTCAAAACCTCACTGTATTCGGCACCGAGCGGCATCCACTCCTGTGCCAGAAATTTTATTACCCCAACGAGAATGATGCCGATGTTGAGATAATTAACCCACTTCCGCTTGCTTTCAGGCCACAGATAAGCGAAAAAGTTGTTAGCAGCGAGCGCCATCACCATCACGGCTACAAAATATTGGCCGAAAAAGATAAACGACACCCCTGCCAACGC
>CAZKGB010000035.1:0-12724 GCA_964551935.1 uncultured Lentimicrobiaceae bacterium
CGCAGGTAATTACCACTGCCGATTTTTTGGGCGGCATTATCAAACTGGTAATTGATAAACGGGGAACACTGCTCAATCAGGTTTACCTTACCACCAACAGGGTGGAGCTTACCGTGGAGATGCCGTTGGGCGAAATTGTTTTTGACTTTTACGATAAATTGAAAAGCATCTCGAAAGGATACGCCTCATTTGATTACCATGTTTCCGATTTTAAACCGGCCGATTTGGTAAAACTGGATATCTTACTTAACGGCGAATCGGTGGATGCCTTATCAACCCTTATACATCGTGATAATGCGTATGACTTTGGTCGCCGTATGTGTGTTAAATTAAAGGAGCTTATTCCGCGCCAGCAGTTTGATATTGCTATACAGGCAGCTATTGGAGCAAAAATTATTGCCCGCGAAACGGTAAAAGCAGTTCGTAAAGATGTTACCGCTAAATGTTACGGAGGTGATATCACCCGTAAACGTAAACTTTTGGAAAAACAGAAAAAAGGAAAAAAACGAATGCGTCAGGTGGGTAACGTAGAGGTACCTCAAAAAGCCTTTATGGCCGTGCTTAAACTGAATGATTAATAAATTTAATGGTTGGATTTGATTGCTTTGGTTTCGGTGGCTTCGACAGGCTCAGCCACCGGGCTCAACCGGCGATATCTGAGCAGTACTGTGATCAGTAGTACCCTGAGCAGTACCCTGAGCAGTACCCTGAGCTTGTCGAAGGGTACAAGTAAAAGATTTGTGTTGGAATTATAAAAAATGAGTGTTTTGGATTTATGAATTTGAGTAATATCTTATGTATCGTGGCTTCGACAGGCTCAGCCACCGGAGATTAGAGTTTTTTAAAGTATTACCGTTACAGTTTAGCATGGTGTTGTTTGTTTTTCCGGTTCTTATCAACGAGTTTATCAAGCGTATCAGAAACAGAAAGAAGTTGTTGCGAGTGGTGGCATGGGCAACCCGGTTGCCACTGGCTCTCATTGCATTTTTTCCTCATTCAGTCATAATAATTTCGGAAAACTGTACAGCTACGCCACAAGTCTTAACAAAATAGTTATGCTGGTTGTTACTTTTGTCTATGGTTACCTGCTCGACCTTGACAACTTTTCTTTTACGAGCAGTTTGGTTTCACGGTAACTTTTTCATTGGCAGTTTTTTTTTCGATGGGTGCGGTGGGGTTAATGGCTTGGTCTTACGCGCGCGATAAAATTGTTAGGAAAAGATATCGTTAAATCTTTTATAAGTAACAGAATAGTGGGCGATAAAAAGTTTTTTTCATTTTCCGGTAGGGTAAAATTGCTTTCGTGCGGTACAATGGTGAAACACCTAAAAATTATATGTTATGAAAAAAATTAGTTTAGTTTTAACCATTGTAATGGCCGCCCTTTTTATGTTTAGCGGTTGTAAGAAAACCAACAACGAAGATGATTTCAGTGCAACAAAAGATGACGCCTTTGCCGAAGCCACCTTCGATGACGTAACCAGCATTGCCGATGAGGCTTATACTTTAAGTACCAGCGGCAACTTTAAATCAGCCGATGGAAGGATTTTTTTAAGCGATTGTGCAACCGTCACCCTCGATACAACCGTTTTTCCGAGGGTATTAACCATCGACTTTGGTGATACCAACTGTTTAGGCAACGACGGCCGATATCGCAGAGGTAAAATCCTCATCTCTTTTACAGGAAGATACTGGCAACCCGGAACCATTATTACCACAACCTTTGATGAGTATTATGTAAACGACAATCAGGTGGAAGGAACCAAAGTTGTAACCAACAACGGATACAATGATAGCGGAAATATGAATTGGGATATGTCTGTAAACGGAATTATCACGCTTGCCGACGGTGGTGGAACCATCTCATGGAACTCCCAACGCAACCGCGAATGGATTGAAGGCATTTCAACTCCGTACAACCGCTGGGACAACGTTTACCTGATTACCGGTCAGGCAACAGGTCAACATGCCAACGGATTGCACTGGACCCGCCAAATTACAAGCCCCTTAAGAATTGAACTGGCCTGTAGATTTATCGTATCGGGAACAGTAGAAATCACCCCTGAAGGCAAACCGGTTCGTATCTTGGACTTTGGCGACGGAACCTGCGATAATGAGGCTACCGTTACCGTAAACGGAAACACCTACACCATTCATTTACGCCCTTAATTGAGCTTGTAGGATTGTTTGAGAATCCGAAGGCATTATGCCTTCGGATTTTTGTGATAACCGGCAAATGTTGTATTTTTAAAGAAATTTTTGAGCATTGACAGATAGCGAATTCAAACAACTATTCGATACCCATTTTGACGAGATCAGAAACTATATTTGGTATCGCTGTGGCGATGGAGATTTAGCCTCCGATGTTGCTCAGGAAACTTTTACCAAACTTTGGGAAAAACGGCCTTATCACGATCACTCAAAACTCAGGGGGCTGCTCTTTAAAATGGCCGGTGATATTTTTATCAGCCACTACCGAAAGAAAAACAGTGAATTGAAATTTAGAACAACTTTAACAAGAAATTTTGACAATAAAACACCGGAAGAAGAACTTGAATATCTCGAATTAAAAACAAAATATGAACAGGCCTTAAGTATTATGCCCGAAAACCAACGTGTGGTGTTTTTAATGAGCCGATACGATAAAAAAGTATAAAGAAATTGCCGAAGTTACAGGAGTAGGCCTTAAAGCCGTGGAAAAAAGGATGAGTCAGGCATTGCAATTTATCAGAGAAAAATACAATAAAGTGAAACAAAATAGCGACATAGAAAAAAAGCTGGCCATGTTGGATGAACTGAACGATTCACTTTCGATTCCGTACAGCAAAAGTAAGGAGGAGGTATGGCAGGCCATCCACAAAAACATCGAAAACAATCCTGTTACAATCCGCCGGTTAAATTATCGTAAAGTAAGAATGGTTTGGGCAGCTGCCATGATAACTTTACTTGTCGGGGCCGGATTGCTTTTGAGGTTTTACCATTATACGGTGGAGGCCAATCCCGGCCAAATTGCCAATTTCTTTTTACCCGATGGCTCGGAAGTAATACTGTCGCCGGAATCGGAAGCCACTTATTACCCGTTGTGGTGGGCTTATTCAAGAAAAGTTACTCTAAAAGGAGAGGCCTTTTTTAAAGTGCAAAAGGGGAATAAGTTTTCAGTAAAATCAAAGCGTGGAATTACCACGGTAGTTGGAACCAGCTTCGATATTTATGCTCGTACCGATAACTACAGGGTTGTTTGCTATACCGGAAAAGTAAGTGTTAAAGCCCGCGAAAGTAAGCAGGAAATTATTTTAATTCCCGGTGAAAAAGCTGAAATCAACACGAAGGGAGAAATTGCCTTTTCAAAAGAGAAAGTTTCCAAACAATCGATTGCCTGGATAAATAATCAGTTTGTATTTACTTCGGAACCTCTTCAAAAGGTTTTTGCCGAAATAGCCAGACGCTATAATGTGAAAATTATTTTAAACAAGCCTTTTAAAGCCAATTACACCGGTAATTTTTCTACGAGTGTTCCTGTTGAACAGGCACTTTCCATCGTTTGTAAACCTTTTGGGTTATCAGTCACTAAACAGGGTAACCGCACTTATGTTATAAGAAAGTAATTGCCGTTTAAAAAATTATATCGTATTTTTGAAAGAAAAATATTCTGGTAATTTATAACTCTGTAGCTATTCCGCTGCCAAAGGCCAATTCAAAAATATCGATGATTAAAAAACCAACGATCTTTTTTACACTTTGGATACTGTTGTCATCCGTAACCTTTGCTCAACAGCAAGCCATTGTTGTGAATGCTGACCATGTACCTTTAAACAAGGTTTTAGTTCAGCTTCGCGAAGCATACGGTTTTAAACTCTCTTTTGATGACCAACAACTCTCAGAATACATCATCACCCTTCATAAAAGTTTTAGTACTCCTGAACAAACTGTTGATGAGCTTCTAAAAGGCACCTCATTAACTTATTCGCTGCAGGGAGATGTGATGGTTATATGGAAGGAAGAAATCAGCAATAAACGAAGTCCGTCAAAACATTTTTTAAAAGGATACCTTAAGGATTTTAAAAGTGGTGAGCCATTGGTTTACTCACACATACTTACTGCCCACAAAAGTTTTATTACCGATATTAATGGATTTTTCAGCACGGTTGTCGATAGCGCCAAACCTGTTGATGCTATTTTTTCGCACCTAGGGTATTACGTTCTTGATACCGTTGTTAAACCCGATACGCTAAACCTTATATATCTCTACCCGGCCATAGTAAAACTTTCGGAAGTGGAAATTTCCGGAAAGGGGGTTGATTTTATTTCGCAGATAGGTCAAAAGCCCGGAATCATAAAACTAAACTCCAAGGTGGCCTCACACCTTCCCGGTTTTGGCGATAATGCCGTGTTTAACCTGTTACGACTTCAGCCGGGAATACTGGCCTCGGGCGAACAAACCAACAGCATGATTATTTGGGGTAGCTATGCCGGTCAGAGCAAGGTGATGTTCGATGGATTTACCCTATACGGACTCAACAATTTTAACGATAACATCAGCTCGTTTAACCCGTTGCTGGTAAATGACATTACCGTGATGAAAGGAGGCTTTGATGCCAAATACGGCGAACGGGTTGGAGGGATTATTGATATTTCGGGAATAATAGGTAACACCAAAAAGGTTACCGGGATTTTTAGTATTAACAACATGACCATTAATTCGAAACTGGAGATTCCCATCACCCGAAAGTCTTCGTTGATACTGGCTTTCCGCCACACTTATTTCAATCTATACAGACCGGTTAAATTTCCGGTTCACTCTGCTGATACAGTTAATCCTGCCCGTGTTACCATTAATGTAGTACCCGAGTACACTTTTCGCGACCTTAATATAAAATATTCCGGAACAACCAACAAAAACAACCATTATTTTATCAGCCTGTATGGCAGCAACGATATTTTCAAGTACAACATTGACGATACGGTACAGCTAAGGCGGATTATAAAACAGACGGGAGAACGGAATACACAATCGGGGGGGTCGTTGTTTTTTGGGAAAAATTGGCGAAACAACGGAACCGGTAATTTTATGTTCTCTTTTTCGTCGTTACAAAAATACTATGATAATAAGTACAGTATAACAAAAATTTACGACCAACAGGTAAATAATATTGACCAAACAAACTCGGTTAATAAAATTAATGAAGCCATACTAAAGGTCGAAAACCGGTTTCCCGTTTCGGAACATCATACCATTGAGTTTGGTGGGGGTGTTATTTCAAACAGAAGCTTTCTGCAGGTTGATACTTTTAATGTTATTCTTTCCAATATCAACATCTCAGCCGCACGGTTGTATGGCTATTTTCAGGATGTTATTTCGTTGGGAAATAGGTTTACCCTAAAACCGGGAGGTAGGATTACGCAGGCTTTTTATTTGAGAAAGGTCTATTTTGAACCGAGGATATCAGCCATTTATAAACCCTCGCCGGAATGGAACTTTTCAATAGCATGGGGCCTGTATAACCAGTATACTGCTCTCACTTCTACTGTTGATAATCAGGGAAACTATCGTTTTTTATGGACGGTGTGCGACAACAAAGATATTCCCGTGCTTAAAGCTATGCATACGGTTGCCGGAGTTAGTTTTGCCAAAAGCGGATACATCGTAAGCATTGAAGGGTATTACAAAAATGTTAGCGGTTTGAGTCGGTTTATGCAGTATAAAGATATTGTTACTCCCGGTATTTATCATGGTAGCGGCCGAAGTTATGGAATGGATGTGATGCTGAAAAAAGATTACAGGGGAAGTACCTTTTGGATTGCCTATTCACTCAGCCACACCACCGAAAAATTTGATTATTATCCTAACCCCTCCTATCGAAGGGCACCGCAAGACCAGCTTCATGAAGTTAAAGTTGGGTCGGTAATTAATCTTTCGCCGTTTTATCTTTCAATCGACTATGTATATGGCTCAGGCTTTCCCATCACATTTAATAACCATCAGAAAATTGAAAAGGATTATCCCTACAGTCGTTTGGACGGTTCGGCTACCTGGCGATTTTTAAACAGAAAGGTGCAGGGTGAGATTGGCTTATCGGTGCTGAATATTTTAAATACTCAAAACATCAAATTTTCAAACTTCGAAAAAGTACCGATCAACCAAACCAGCTCCATTAACATTTATGCCGAAGCTATTCCGTTTACTCCAACGCTGTTTTTAAAGATTAGCTTTTAATAGCCGGCTGCACTATTGTTTTTCCATGCGTTGGCAAACGGTTTCACTTGTTCCGCCCTTTGGGCTGATTTGTTACCTCTTAATGACAAATCTGGGTTAATTAACCACCACTTTTCGAATGGCACGATTGTGTCCCGATTGGAGGTGAATAAAATATACTCCCTTGGGTAGGTTGAGTTCCATGGCTTTACGCTCTCCCTTTCTGTAGCTCACTTCTTTTTCCAAGGCGTAAATTTTTCTTCCATCAACCGAGTACACGGATACCTTTGCATTTTTAATTTGCTCGGTAAATTCAACACTAAAGTTTCCCGGATTTGGATTTGGAACAATTCTGAAAGCATCGTACAGGTTGGTAAAATGCTCATCCGTTCCGGTGCCACACTCTTTAAAACTAAAAACAATGGTTAACGAGTCGGTATTGGTACACATTAAATTATTTTCGTATGGATGGGTAACCCTAACGGTGTGCTTTTGCACGTCAAATAAGTTGCCATTGGTAATGGCTTTGTTGAATCGGGTTGATAAACCCTCTCCAATCCAGAAATAGCTGGCATTTGGCGGGCTGTCAGGCTGACCGGCATCCATCAGTACACTATCTCGTACACAAACTGTTATGGTATGGTCGTCGATGGGTGTAATACCATCAGGTATTAAATTAATGGCAGGCAAAGGATAAACCGTAATCTGAATATTGCCGGATACCTCGTTGTTATACTGATCTTTTAAAGTAAGTTGATAGATTGTTGTGCGTTCGGGTGAGATGGTAAACGAGGGCTGGTTAGATGAAAAACCGGCAGGAATTGAACCCCATTGATAGTTGTACTCTCCACCACCTCCGGTTGCGAAAGCGGTAATGGTAGTTGAATCGCCATAGCATATTTTTTGCGGGCTGGCAGCAGCAAAAACAGCCAGGGCATCACCCGCGGGATTTACCAGTACATCGTCCTGATTACTAACACAGCCAAATCCGTCGGTTACCCATAGTGAAAATATTGTGGGATTGTACAACGGTTTGGTGTCGGGATTTTGAATTTCATTATTTATCAAATAGCTCGCGGGCTCCCAGTGGTACGTATAATTTCCGTCTCCGCCTGTGCCATCGCCATAAAGAGTAGTAGGTGTTCCTGGGTTGATAATTTGATCGTTGCCTGCGTTGGCAACAGGCAGTTCGTGAACGGTAACGGTTACCTGACCCGTGGAATGGGTAAAGCCATCGAATACATCTAAAAAGTAAGTGGTTGTTTGAGTTGGAAAATCCACAGGGTTAGGCAGTGTGGAGTTAAACCCGGCCGGATCAGAGGTCCACAAATAGGTGTAGCTTCCCGAACCACCTCCGGCATTGGAAAACAGTACTACTTGTTCGCCCATACAAATTTCCGTTGAACTTGCTGTTACATTACTGTTTAAAATCCCTCCTTCAATGGTAACCATAACGGTGTCTTCACCGGTACATCCACTATTGTTATCGGTAACAGTCAGGTAAAATTCGGTATTGACGGTTAAATTTGTCGTAACCGGTTGTTGTACGTTAGGGTCGTTTAACAACGTATCAGGCTCCCAGTGAAAGCTGTTGTTGCCTGAACCACCCGTAGCACTACCGTTCAGCACCGTTGTTGTTCCGTAGTTAATGGTTTGGTCATCGCCGGCAAAAGCTGTTGGCGATTCAAGATCGATGGTAAACGGGTAACTGTCCGGTAAAGCATAATTATCGCAGGCATCGGAGATGTAACTGAATGCATTTATTTTCAGTTCGTAATCGCCACCCTGAGTAAATGGAGGTGAAACATAAAGGGTAAATTCTTTTTCGTTGGGGTCGCCGCCAAGGTTGCATGTTTCGCCATAAATACTATCGATCACGTAAGGACCGCCCGGGCCTGTCAGCGAAAAATCACCGGCATCTACCGATGAACATTTTACTTTTTCATTAAAGCGGATTATCAATTCATTGGTACCGCACGATGTTATTTGGTCGCTCCCGATGTAATCGATAAAAGGAGCCTGGTCGTCAAATATCACTGCCGAAGAGGCTGTAAAGTCAAGCGTGTAGCCACCCGGAGTTTGTGTCCAGTCGGAAACAACCAGCACGTAGGTTTCACCTTCAAAAACCGTAAGGTCAGCATTCCATTTGTTGGTATTTCCACCATTGTTGCAACTGGTTGTCCCGCCGTTGGGTGTGCTAATTCCGGTAGCTCCCTGATACCCGGCTCCTCCGGCTGCATTACAGCTGCGCATCATCCAGTTGGGATGGAGTTTGATATCGTCGCACGAGTAGGTGGTGATATTAAAAACTGCCCAGTCGTAATCGTCGGTTTGCATTACAGGAGTAATCTGAAACCTGAGCTGGCCCGATTGAACAACAGTAAACACGTACCACCTGCTGTTTTTTTCTCCGTCCATACAATGCCCCGTGGCACAGGTCTGGCCTGTTGGAATTTCGTAATAATTTCCATAACCGCTGGCGGTTGAGTCTTCATGATAGATGTAGTCGCATACGGCGATGGCTCCTTTGCAATCCTGGGTGGTGGGAGCCTGAGCATGTACTTTTGAGAATTTAGCCCCAAACAATAAAGCTGCCCCAACTAACAGAAACGAGGTAATCTTATTATTAATCTTCATCTATTTTGATAATTTTTTACAAAGGTAAAATAATCGGTAAATCTTTTGCAATGATGAATGAATCGTTCTTTCAATCAGCAGGTGTAATTAAAAAATTGTTTCAGATAATGATATTGGTATAAATCTCATCCGGATAGATAAAGAAAAATTCATGTAATTGATATCTAACCACAGAAACCGGCAGATTTGAGAGCCCATTTGCGTGGCAAAACAATAGCAAACCAAACTATTTTTTCCTTGTCAGGTTGTCTCGGAAGTTAATCATAAACGCATAGGGTATTTGTTATTTGTCAAACCTTTAGTGTTGGAAAACAGGTGATTAAATAGAATGTTGTACAATATTATAAAAAATTTGCATCAATAAATCATTCCCTTCCTTCGTATGGTTTTTATTGTATTTTTGTTTTTCTTAACACTTATGATAATCTTTTAAAGGCTTTAGCCTATGTATGCTTTTATCAGGGGTAAGCTTGCAGAAATTGCCCCGACGTACGTGATTATTGAAAATCAGGGTATTGGGTATTTCATTAATATCACGGTTAATACTTATTCTCAAATTAAAGAGAAGAAAGAGGTTACTCTTTTTACTCATCTCGTGGTACGTGAAGATGCGCACATTTTGTATGGTTTTGCCAAAGAAAATGAACGACAGCTTTTCCTTTTGCTGATATCCGTATCGGGTGTTGGTGCCAATACAGCCCGTTTGATTTTATCTTCTTTGTCTACCGAAGAAACCTACACTGCCATCACGCAGGGGAATACCATGGTTTTACAAGGGGTAAAAGGCATTGGCGGCAAGACGGCTCAGCGCATTATTATCGACCTTCGGGATAAACTGATAAAGCAGGATATTAAGCTGGAAAAAATCCCATCGAGCCACAATACTTTAAAAGATGAAGCGTTATCAGGTTTGTTGATACTCGGGTTTAATAAAACAATGGCCGATAAGGCCGTTAACAAAGTATTGAAACAAGCTGAAATTGATAGTGTTGAGCTACTCATTAAAGAAGCTCTGAAAATCTTATAACAGGTACAATTGATTAACGATAAGAGAAAGTTTTGAAGCGGGGAGACAGATACTTTTTACTAACAACTATTTTAACACTCGTGTTGTGGTTTGGCTTGCTTAACCCAAACGGAAGCCTGATTGCTCAAAACCAAAATACGACCACTGCCGATTCGGCTCAAAATGCCGACACCACGCATCTTATCTATCCTTTTAACGACTTTTCGGGAAATCCGTATATAGAACAAAGTTCCAGCCCTCTTTTTCTCAAAAACCCTTCCAACGTTAAGCAGGAGATTATTTACAACCCGAAGACCAATACTTACGAATTTGTCAACAAAGTGGGAAATTTCACTTATCGTTCACCCACCAGCATGGATTTTAAGGAGTATCAGAAATACGAACTCAATAAAGATGTAAAAAGTTATTGGAAGGAGAGGGCTCAGGTTGCCGGTACCAGCGAAGGGGAACGTCTGATTCCGAAGATTTACGTTGGAGGTAAAGCTTTCGAATCGATTTTTGGAAGCAATACCATTGATATCCGGCCACAGGGATCGGCACAAATAAGCTTTGGTATTTTATCGAACAAACGCGACGATCCTGCCCTTGATGTACGTCAGCGTCGTACCACCAACTTCGACTTTAAAGAGTCGATACAGATGAATGTAATTGCCAAGATTGGTGATAAAATCGAATTTAAAGCCAATTATAATACCGAGTCGTCTTTTAATTTTGAAAATACCCTTAAACTAAAATACGAAGGAAAAGAGGATGAAATCATCCAGTTAATCGAAGCCGGAAACGTGAGCCTTCCTCTTCGATCGACACTTATCAGAGGCAGTCAAAGTCTTTTTGGTGTTAAAACAAAACTTCAGTTTGGTAAAACAACCATTACCGGTGTTTTTTCGCAGCAGCAAAGCGAATCAAAAAACATACGTATTCAGGGCGGTGCCCAGGCAAATCATTTTGAACTCTCGGCCCTCGATTACGAAGACAACCGGCACTTTTTTTTAAGTCAATATTTTCGCGATAATTATGAACGTGCCTTAAGCAGCCTGCCCATTATTACTTCCGATGTGGTTATCAGCAAGGTGGAAGTTTGGGTAACCAACATTGGTGCTGCTACCGAAGAGAACAGAAACATTGTTGCTTTTACCGACCTGGGCGAAAACAACCCTTCAAAAATTTACAACCCGTTGGTTCAACCTGTTCCGGGTCAAATCTATCCGACGAATGTTTCCAACGACCTGCTGTACAAACTCGATACCAACCAGATTCGCAACATCAACGATGTTACCAACTATTTATCCGGCGACCCCTTTAACATCGGGCAGTCGGGTTACATGACCTCGGGTGAAGATTTTATTAAGCTGGAAAATGCCAGAAAATTAAAATCAACCGAATACAAGTTTAACCCCAAGCTTGGCTTTATATCGCTTAACACCTCGCTTAACGACGACCAGATTGTAGCCGTTGCTTATCAGTATTCCATTATTGGCAGCTCCCGCGTTTATCAGGTGGGTGAATTTTCGGATCAGGGTGTGGTTCCTCCCAGCAGTTTGGTAGTAAAGTTATTGAAGAGTAACGTTTTAAACACCGATATGCCCATGTGGGATTTGATGATGAAAAACGTCTATTCCATTGGTGCTTATCAGGTTCAACGTGATGACTTTGTTTTCAATATTCTCTATTCAGGTGATAAAAACGGAGTTCCCACGGGCTATTTTATGGAAGGTCCCGATGATGTTAAAGGAAAACCGTTGATTCATGTGCTGGATGTTGATAATCTGGACAATCAGCTTAACCCGATTCCCGGTGGTGACGGGGTATTCGACTTTATTGATGGGGCAGCAACCAACGGAGGTACGTTCCAGGGTTCAAATGGCCGTATTTATTTCCCGGTATTGCAGCCCTTTGGAAGTTATATCCACGATTCCGTTTTTCCGGCAAACCCGGAACTGGCGGAAAAGTACTCCTTCGACTCACTCTATTCCATGACCAAAACGGCCGCCGAGCAGTTTCCTGATAAAAACCGATACATACTGGAGGGTTTTTACAAATCCAAATCGGGTTCCGAAATTAGCTTAAACGCACTTAACGTACCCCAGGGTTCGGTTACGGTTACTGCCGGAGGCGTTCCTCTGGTAGAAAATGTTGATTATACCGTTGACTACACGTTGGGAAGGGTTCGGATTTTGAACGATGGAATACTAAGCTCCGGTACCCCTATTAATGTTTCGCTGGAGAGTAACTCCATGTTTAATGTTCAACAAAAGCGAATGATGGGGATTCATGTCGACCACGAAGTAAACAAAGACCTACACATTGGCGGTACTATATTAAATTTGCACGAGAGGCCCTTAACACAAAAGGTAAATTATGGCGATGATCCCATATCGAATACCATATGGGGCGTTGATTTGAGTTATCGTAAAGACTCACGTTGGTTAACCAATGTTATCGATAAGCTTCCGGGAATTTCGACCAACGTAGTATCGAAAATTACCGTGAATGCTGAGTTTGCCCAGTTTATCCCCGGCCACTCCAAGGCTATCGGCCAGTCGGGAACCTCTTACATTGATGATTTTGAAGGAGCCAAATCAACCATCGATCTTAAACATACCGGCTCCTGGTTTTTGGCCAGTACACCACAGGGGCAGCCTGCTCTTTTCCCTGAAGGAAGTATGACGGGGTACGACTATGGGAAAAACAGAGCCAAGTTTGCCTGGTACATTATCGACCCGTTGTTTTACGACAGAACCGGTGGGCTAAGGCCTACTAACGTGGATAAAAACGAGATATCAAAAAATTCCACCCGCCAGATTCTTGAAACAGAGGTTTTTCCCAATAAAGACATCCCCAACGGAAGGCCTACGACCATTCCAACT